>JAOPZU010000612.1 GCA_025963955.1 Solirubrobacterales bacterium | reverse complement strand
CGATGATCGCGTTCGCGGCCCGGATGACCGCGCGGATCCGGGCCGGTGCGGCACGCGGGACCGCGGCCCTGCCGTCCGTCCGCAGCTTCGCGACGGCCCCCTTGATGACGGGCAGCGTCGTCGTGGTGAGTCCGGGCGCGATCGGCAGCAGCGGGTCCCCGCCCGGGCCCGCGGACGGATCGTCGCCGGCCGCCGCGGGGGCGGGAGCGACAAGCACCGGCGCCTGCGTGGTCGTCGGCGCCGGCGCGTCCTGCACCACGGGCAGCGGGGTGAGCTCGGCGGGCGGCGGGTCGTCGTGGTGGTGGTGACGCTGGGCCTCGGCGGTGCCGGAGCAGGCGAGCAGCAACACGGCGATCGTGGTCGGCAGGACGCGGCGGGACAGCATCTGCCCGCGAGGATCGTCCGGGGGGACGGACGCCTTGAGCAGCGCCCGTCCGCCCGCGGACGAAGACCGGGCGCCCGAGCCGCGAGAATGGCCGGATGGCCCGCACGCCCGACCTGCTGACCGACGAGGGGCGCCAGTTCCTCCTCGACCGTCACCTCGCGACGCTCAGCACCCTGCGCGCGGACGGCACGCCGCACGTGACGCCGGTCGGCTTCACCTGGGACGCGGACGCGCGGCTGGCCCGCGTCATCTGCGGCGGCGCCAGCCAGAAGGCGCGGAACGCCGCCCGCGGGGGCCGCGCCGCGCTGTGCTCGGTGGACGGCGGGCGCTGGCTCACGCTCGAGGGGCCGGTGAGCGTCAGCGACGATCCGGTCGCGGTGGCCGACGCGGTCGACCGCTACGCCGCGCGATACCGCCCGCCGCGCGTCAACCCGACGCGGGTGGTGCTGCTGGTGCGGGTCGAGCGGATGCTCGGGTCACCGCGACTGCTGGACACCGCCTGAGCGGGTCGAACACTGGTCCTGCCCGCTCCAGGACGGGCAGGACCAGTGTTCGCGTCACACGAAGGCCGGCGCCACGTCCCCGATCGCCTCGCCGAGCAGCCGCACCCCGCGGTCGATCTCCTCGAACGTGGCGGTCAGGGCGGGGGCGATGCGGAAGGTGCCCCCCATCTCGCGCAGCTGGACGACGTTCATGTGCAGCCCGAGATCCAGGCAGCGCTGCGTGATCGCCACGCCGAGGTCCGGGGAGCTCACCTTGGTCGCCCGGTCCAGGACGAGCTCGAGGCCCTGCAGCAGGCCGCGGCCGCGCACGTCCCCGACGACCGCGTGCTGCTCCTGCAGCCCGAGCAGGCCGGCCTGCAGCCGCTCGCCCTTGACCCGCACCTGGGCCACGAGGTCCTCCTGCTCGAGCACGTCGAGGACCGTGTTCCCGACGCTCGCCACCAGCGGGTCGGAGGCGTGCGTGGTAAAGAAGAGGAAGCCGCGCTCGTAGGCGCGGGCCTCGATCTCGGCGGACGTGATGACCGCCGCCAGCGGCAGCCCGGCGCCGAGCGTCTTGGACAGCGTGAGGATGTCCGGAACCACGCCGTCGTGCTGGAAGCCGTACCAGTCGCCCGTGCGCCCGATGCCCGTCTGCGCCTCGTCGAAGATGAGCAGCATGCCGCGCTCGTCGCACTTGCGCCGCAGCGCCGCGAGGTAGCCCGGCGGGGGGACGACCACGCCCGCGCTGGACAGGACCGGCTCGACGATGCAGGCCGCCAGGCTGCCGCAGGACTGCGCGTCGACCATCGCGAAGCCGAGGTCGAGCTGCCGCTGACAGTCCAGCTCGCCGTCGATCCCGATGACGTCGGGACGGTAGGCGTCCGGCGTCGGGATCGCGAAGTTGCCGGGCGGCGGCGGGCCGTAGCCGGGCCGCGCGGCGGAGTACGTCGCCCCGGCCGCGCCGAGCGTCATCCCGTGCCACGAGCGGCTGAAGGAGACCACCTCGTACTTCCCCGTGACGAGCTTCGCCATCCGGAGCGCGGCCTCGTTGGACTCGGCGCCCGTCGACAGCAGCAGCACCTTCTCCAGCGGCTCCGGCAGGCTCTCGGCCAGGCGCCGTGAGAGCTCCACCACCGGTCGGCTCAGCATCCCGCTGAACAGGTGGTCGAGCGTCGCGGCGGCCTCGCGCAGCGTCGCGACGATCGCCGGGTGCGAGTGCCCGAGGATCGCGCTCATCTGCCCGGAGGTGAAGTCCAGCAGCTCCCGACCGTCGCTCGTGTAGAGCGTGCTGCCCTGCGCGCGCTCGACGATCACCGGCGTGAACGACGGGCTGTAGCGGATGACGTGCCGGTCGGCATCGCCCCAGAACGACGCGTCGGTCAGGGAGGCGGTGGGCACGGCACGGAGGTCCATCGGCGTCACGGTACGCGCTGCGGCGCGGCCCGTCCAACGCCGCCGGGGAGGGGCCCCAGAACAGATCCGGCCCGCCAGAGGCGGGCCGGATCCGAGGAGGAATGCACTTGCTGCGCGTTCGCAACACAGAGGGTGGCGGCGAAGGCTGAACGCGCCCTAAAAAGATGCGCCCTTCGCGGCGGTGTGCCTCACGCCAGGGCCTGCGCCAGGACGGCCAGCGCCCGCGCCGCGAAGGCCTCCATGTTGGCGGGGCGGTCCGCCGAACCGGTCAGGACGTGCTCGCTCGTGAGGATCCCGTCCGGCCCGGCCGCGCCGACCCACGCGTGGCCCGCCGGGTCGCCGTAGGGGTTGCCGCTCGGTCCGGTGGCGCCCGTCTCCGCCAGGCCCCAGTCCGTGTTCAGCTGTTCGGCGACCGTCCTGGCGAGGTACTCGACGAAGGGCTGCGACGCGCTGCGCGTCCCGTCCGGGACCGGCGGGGCGCCCGCCAGCTGCGCGCGCACGCCTTCCAGCGAGTAGACGACCAGGCCGCCGCGGTAGTAGGCGGAGGCACCGGGGACCGATAGCAACGCCGCCGAGATGAGGCCGCCCGCGGACGACTCGGCCACCGCGATCGACTCCTTCCGGGCGATCAGCCGCTCGGCGATCGCGTGAGCGGGGACGGTCAGCGTCTCGGGGAGCATGCGCCGACCGTAGCGCTGGCGGAGCGGGCGGCCCCGGTTCGGCTGCGGCGCCGTGCCCAGCGCCGAGGCCTGGCGCGCCCGCGACCCGGGTACGCCCCGCGGTATGGAACGACACGACGATGAGCGCCCCGAGCGCGACCCGGCGAACCCGACGCCCGAGGAGCTGGCCGAGACGGCGGCCGCCGAAGGCCTGATGGCGACCGAGGAGGAGACCGACCCGGACTTCGTCGACCTGCGCGATCCGGCCGACATCCCCCCGGCCGACGTCGCCTGAGGCCTCCCGGTTCGCGGCCCCGGAATCCGGGCACGCAGAGAGCGTGGCCCGCAACGAGACCGTCATCGCCGTCCCCCCGGAGCGCGTGTTCGCCGTGCTGGCGGACGGCCGCAGCTACGGTCACTGGGTGGTCGGCTCCAGCGAGATCCGTGCGGTCGACGACGGCTTCCCCGCCGTCGGGACCGCCTTCCACCACAAGGTGGGGTTCGGCCCGCTGAAGGTCGCCGACCACACGACCGTGCTGGAGGTCGACGCGCCGCGGCTGCTGAAGCTCCGCGCGAAGGCGCGCCCGCTCGGCACCGCGACCGTCGTCATGGAGCTGCACCCGCATCCGCAGGGCACGCGCGTGGTGATGATCGAGGACGCGGGCGACAAGCTCACGCAGCTCGTGTTCAACCCGCTGACGCACCTCATGGTGCGCGGGCGCAACGTCGAGTCGCTGCGCCGGCTGAAGGCGATGGCCGAGGGCCACGGTCCGTCCATGGATCAGGCCGCCGCACCGTGAGCGGCGCCGGCCTCCTGGGCGCCTGATGCCCGACGCGATCGTCATCGGCAGCGGGCCCAACGGCCTGTCGGCGGCGATCCGCCTGGCCGAGGCCGGACGCAGCGTCCTGGTGCTGGAGGCCGCGGACGCCCCGGGCGGTGCGGTCCGCACCGAAGAGCTCACGCTGCCGGGCTTCCGCCACGACACCTTCTCCTCGGTCTACCCGGCCGGGGCCGCGTCCCCGGTCTTCCGCCGGATGGCGCTCGCCGAGCACGGCCTGCGCTGGGTGCAGCCGACCGCGGCCGCCGCGCACCCGCTGCCGGACGGGCGGGCCGCGATCCTCTACCGCGAGCTCGACCGGACCGTCGCCTCGCTGAACGCGCTGCACGCGGGCGACGGGGACCGCTGGGCCGCGTTCGCACAGCCGTTCCTGAACGCCTCGGGCGCGGTCCGGCACACGATGTTGGCGGGCTTCCCGCCGGTGACCGGCCCACTGGAGCTGCTGCTGCGCGCCGGTCCTGGCCGCCTCGCGGCGTTCACGCGGCTGTTGCCGGAGACCGCCGTCAGCCTGGGCCACCGGCTGTTCGAGGGCCCAGAGGCGCGCGCGTGGCTGTACGGCGCTGCGATGCACGGGGACGTACCGCCGCAGGGTCACGGCAGCGCGATCGCGGCCTTCTACCTCAACCTGCTCGGGCACGTCGTGGGCTGGCCGAGCCCGGCGGGCGGCGCGGGCGCGCTCTCGGACGCGTTGGTCTCCCATCTGCGCAGCTGCGGCGGGGAGGTCCAGTGCGGCGCCCGCGCAGAGGCGATCACCTCCGACCGCGGGCGCGTCACCGGGGTCGGGGTGGCCGGCGGCGAGCACCACCGCGCGACCCTCGTCATCGCCACGGTCATGCCGAGCGCCCTGCTCGCGCTGACCGGCGACGCGCTCGGCGGCTGGTACCGCGCCGGGCTGAAGGCCTACCGCCAGGGACAGGGGACGCTGAAGGTCGACTGGGCGCTCGACGGGCCGATCCCGTGGATGAATCCCGAGGTCCGCACCTCCGGCACCGTGCACGTCGGCGGCACCGAGGAGGAGTTCCTGGAGTCCGTGGCGACCGCGGCGAAGGACCGTCCTGCCCGCCCGTTCATGCTCCTCGGGCAGCCGTCGGTGGCCGACCCGACCCGGGCGCCCGCCGGGAAACACACGGGCTGGGCCTACACGCACGCGCCGCCCCAGCTGCTCGACGAGCCGGCCGCCCAGGCCGATCACGTGGACCGCATGGAGGCCGCCGTGGAGCGGATGGCCCCCGGGTTCCGGGACCGGATCCTGGCCCGGCACGTACTCGGGCCGTCCGCCCTGCAGGCCCGGGACGCGAACCTCGTCGGCGGGGACGTCGGCGGCGGCAGCTACCGCCTGCGTCAGGTCGTCTTCCGCCCCGTGCCCAAGCTGGACCCGTACCGGACCCCGCTGCGCGGCCTGTACCTCGGCAGCGCCGCCGCCTTCCCGGGCGGCGCCGTCCATGGCGTCCCTGGGG
>JAOPZU010000611.1 GCA_025963955.1 Solirubrobacterales bacterium | reverse complement strand
GTCGTGACCGCGACGGGGATCGTCTTGCGCAGGTTGGCGAGCGCCGGGCGCAGGTCACGGCTCAGGAGCCCGAGCTGCGTGGCGCCGGGCTTCAGGTCCCGCACGAGCCCGTCGAGGTGGTCGACGCTCCCGTCGAGCCGCGTGAGCGTCGTACGCGCCTCGCGCACGGTGCCGGGGAAGCGGTCGAGCGACGCCTTGATGCCGTCCGTGTTGGCGGCGAAGGTGCGGAAGGTCTGCGAGGCGACGCCGACGAGGTCGGAGAGCTGCGCCTTGCGCGCCTGGAGCGTGGTGGTCACGCGGTAGGTGTTGGCGACGAACGCGCGCAGGGCGGGCTCGTCGGCGCTCAGGTCGCCCGTGAGGTTCGCGAGGGACTCGAGGGCCTTCGGGGACTCCTGGACGGCCGAGCGCAGCTGCTTCGCGCGCGGGCCGAAGGTGTCGCCCGTGCCCTTCAGCGTGCCCTGGAGCGCCGCGCGGGTCTTCTTGTCGAAGGTGTCGAACACCTGGTCGAACTCGACCGCCTCGACGGAGTTGGCGTTCGTGATGACGCCGCCGTCCTTGATCTCGGGCGCGCTGTCCGGGCCCGGGACGAGCTCGATCTGGCGCGTGCCGTTGCCGATCGTCGAGCCGAAGCGCAGGACGGCCTTGGTGCCCTGGTGCAGGGGCCAGACCTTGTCGTCCTTGATGCCGAGGGTCACGACGGCCAGGCCGTTCTCGTTCCGGACCTTCTTGACCTTGCCGGCATCGAGGCCGTCCACGCGGACGTCGAGCCCGTTGTAGAGGCTCGCCGCCTCGTCGAAGACGACCTTGACCTGATGCGGCTGGGTCCGGGTGCTCTTCGCCCACAGACCCAACGCGATGAACGCGGCGAGGCCGATGAACAGCCAGGGGCGACCGACGAGCCAAAGCCCGCCGCTGCGGACGCGGTCGCCCGCGCCCGCCTTCGTCCCGTCGTCGTCCGTGACGTCGTCGTCAACTGCTCCGTATGCCATTCCCCGACCCCTGACCTAGTACTTGCTTTAGCCGCCGACTGGAGCGTTCGGCTTCAGCCCCCAGAACAACATCGTGAACCCGGCGCCCACCACGTGCAGCAGGATGAGGTTGAGGATCATCGACTTGGCGGTGGCGTTGCCCACCCCGACCGGCCCGCCGCTTGCGCGGTAGCCGTAGAACATCCCGAGGACCATGATGATCGTGCTGCTCACCATGACCTTGATGAAGCAGAAGAGGAAGTCCTTGGGCGTGCTGAACGTCCAGTTGACGTTCTCCCAGCCGCCCTGCGACACCTCGCCGATCTGCACGACGACAACGAGGAACGCGCCGAAGAAGTGCGTGGCGACGGCGACCACCCAGATGAGCGGGAACGTGATCCAGCCCGCGACCAGCCGGGTGGCCACGATGTAGCGCATGGGGTTGAGGCCCATCGACTCCATCGCGTCGATCTCGTCCTGGATGCGCATGGAGCCGATCTCCGCGCACAGACCGCATCCGACCTTGGCGGCCAGGATGTAGCCCCACATGTACGGGATCATCTCCCGGACCGCGCAGTAGCTCGTGAACACGCCCGAGTAGACGGTCGCGCCGTAGCCGCGGAGAACGTAGTTGGCCTCGCTGCCGCACGTCGTCCCCATCAGGAACGTCATGAAGCAGATGATCGCGGCGGAGCCGGCGATGAGGACGCCGCACTGCCGCAGGATCTCGGCGGAGTAGCGCCAGACGCCGCGCAGCTCCATGATCGCGCGCCCGGTGAAGACGCCGATCTCGGCGGCCTCCTCCAGGATGTTCTTGACCGGGCCCTGGAGGCCCTTGGTGAACCGCTCGCTCGCGGGCGGTCCGGACATCTCGCCGCGCAGGCGAGGAGCTCTCAGTGGTGAGGATTCCATGGTGTCTTCCTCTCCTTAGTGAAGGTTGCCGGTCTCGGGGTACGCCGCGAGAAGGATCGCCGTGAACAGGTAGTTGAAGATCCAGATCCCCGCGAACGCGACGACGACGGCCTGGTTGACGGCCTTGCCGACGCCCTGCGCCCCGCCCTTCACGTTCAGGCCCTTGTAACAGACGGCGATCGCGATGATGAAGCCGAAGCCCGTCGTCTTGAACACCGCGCCGAACAGGTCCGGGAAGGTGAAGTTCGACGTGAACGTCGCGACGTAGCCGGCCGAGGTCTCGCCCCAGACGACGACAGCGGCGAACCAGCCGCCCATGACGCCGAACACGAGCGCGACGATGTTCATCAGCGGGGTGAGGATGCCGAGCGCCAGGAAGCGCGGTGTGACGATCTGCCGCACCGGGTCCAGGCCGAGGACGGCCATGGCGTCGAGCTCCTCGCGCACCTTGCGAGCGCCGAGGTCGGCGCAGATGGCGGTGCCGGCGACGCCGGCGATGACCATGCCGTTGATCCAGCCCGCGAACTCGCGGATGGAGGCCATCACGAAGAAGGCGCCCTCACGATCGATGGTGCCGAAGATCTGCGTCAGGTTCGACGCCTGCAGCCCGGGAGCACCGAAGCCGAAGGCCGTGGTGCAGATGATCATGGGGATGAGGCAGCGGCGGAGGATGAGGAAGGACTCCTCGACGAACTCCTCCTTCCAGCTGTACGGCGGCGTGAACGTCGCGACGACGGCCTTGCCGGTCAACAGCATCATGCCGGCGATCTGCTCGAGCCAGCCGAAGTAGTCGTTGAAGACCTGCTCGCCGCGGCCCTTGCGGAGATCGTCCTCGTATCCGGGGAGATCGATTGGCGGTGCTACCTGCGGCTGCGTCTGGTTCGTTGCCATTTCAGTCCCCCCTCCCGTGGTTCGTGTGCATGGTGGTGCTCCTGTTGTTTGCTGCGCTTGGCATGCGACAGGGGACGGTCCCCTGCCGGAGTGATGGCTAGCCTCTCCGCCCGGGGTCCCCGGGGGTAGAGGTCGTGGGGGGAGAACGCATCCCCCCCCTGGGGGATTTCTCCCCCGGCCCTCTACTCCATGCCGAGCGGGCCGTCGATCTGCCGGTTGAGGAACTGGTGCACGAACGGGTTCTTGGAGTTGAACATCTCGTCGCGCTCGCCGGCCTGCACGATGCGGCCCTTCCACAGCACGGCGAAGTACTCCCCCACCTGGCGGGCCGAGTTCACGTCGTGCGTGATCACGATGTAGGTGCCGCCGTGCTGCTCGTGCATCTGGCGGATGAGCTCGCACAGCAGCGCGGTGCGGACCGGGTCCAGGCCCGAGTCCGGCTCGTCGAACATGACGATCTCCGGCTCGAGCACCAGGGCGCGCGCGAAGCCCGCGCGCTTGCGCATGCCGCCCGAGAGCTCGTTCGGCAGGCGATCGCGGGCCACGTCGAGACCGACGTCGTCCAGGCGCGCGTTGACGACCCGGCGGATCTCCTTCTCGGAGAGGTCGGTGTGCTGGCGCAGCGGGAAGGCGACGTTGTCGAAGACGGTCATCGAGCCGAAGAGCGCGCCGTCCTGGAAGAGGATGCCGAACTTCTTGCGGACCTCGAGCAGCTTGGACATCGGCATCGTGTTGAGCGACTCGCCGTGGATCAGCACCTCGCCCTTGTCCGGGAACAGCAGCCCGATCAGGTGCTTGATGAGCACCGACTTGCCCGTACCCGACGGGCCCAGGATGCAGGTGACCATGCCCTCGGGGATGCCGACGTCGAGCCCGTCGAGGATCTTGTTGCGGCCGAACTGCTTCTTCACGCCCTTGCACTGGATCGACCAGTAGTCGCCCGGGTGCTCCTCCTGCACGGCGATGGAACCCTCATGGAGGTGGTGCTCGGAGGAGAAGCTCGCCGCCTGATCCAGGAGGGAGGACGCCTCCGGGTCCAGCTGCTTGCCCGCCGCGAGGCGCGCGTCCATCGCGTCGCCGCCGCCGTTCGAGCCCCTAGAAATCCTTGGCATGGGCCGACACTACGCGGATCGCCCGACACCGTGCCTTGTACGAGTGGGGGAACTCGGTGACCCCTTTTGGGGGTATGCCCACAAACGCGGGAGGACGCGGGGCCGTTCCCGGGCACGCGGGACGTTCGCAGCCTGAGCTCCTGGTGCGGTGCCCGAGGGTGGCGCCGCTCGGGTACGTTCGGAGCGTCCACCAGTCGAGGAGCACCACATGAGCACGCAGACGTCGCCGGCCCTGGCCGAGTACCCGACCCGTTATTACGCCGCATGGAACGGGCGGGACATCGCCGCCTTGGAGAAGATCGTGGCGCCCGAGTTCAGCTGGATCGACCCGCTGCTGCCCGCCGAGCTCACGGAGTACGAGGGCGCGCGTCAGTTCTTCCAGGGCGCGTGGCAGGGGTTCCCCGACATCGCCTTCGAGCCGATCGGCGAGCCGCTGGTCGACGAGGCGGGTGGCCGCGTCGCGGGCGAGTGGCGGATGACGGGGACGCACACGGGCGAGAACTTCCCGCCCGGAGCGCCCGCGACGGGCAAGCCCTTCGATGTCAAGGGCACCGACGTCTGGACGATCGGCGAGGACGGGCGGGCGACCGCGATCCGCGCGTACTACGACTCGGCCACGCTGGCCCGCCAGCTCGGCCTCGCCTGAGCCACCCGATCCCCCGCTGTCGGGAGCACCTCACGCGCCTGCTCGAGCGCGCGTAGCGCCGCCTCGCGACCCGGCCTCGGTCAGTCGCGGCGCAGGCCCTGCAGGACCTCGTGCTCGGTGAGCTCGGGGAGGCCCTGCGCGCGCCGGCGCCGGTTCGTCGTCTCGAGCATCTGGCCCACGTCCTCGTGGTCGAGGATGCGGCGCTCGTCGGCGCGGCGGCTCGGGTCCCAGTCGATGAGGTCCGACCCGTCCCCCGGCGTCACGCGGCCGAGGATGAAGAAGAAGAGGATCAGCCCGACGAAGAAGCAGACGCCCAGGAGCGGCAGGCTCATCTGGAAGGCGGGCGCGAGGGCGGACATGGGCCGAGTCTACGCCGGGCCCGTGGCTCCGCGGGCGCCATGACGAGCGCCGCGGTGTGCGGTGGTCGCGGGTGCGTGCGGCACCCGCGACACGGCCCGCGGACAGGCTCAGACGGGGGCGTTGTCCTTCTCCGCGACGCGCTCGCGGTACATCGGGAACAGCGGCTTGGTCAGCGGCACGAGCTTGAGGATCTTGTTGACCGGGCCCTTCGCCTTGACGTGGCCCTTGGCCAGGCCGACGGCCAGGTTGTACTCGCCGCGCCAGTACTTGTCGCCGATGTCGGCGGGCATGAAGAGCTTGACGTCCGCGTCCTCGCGCTCCTCGCCGATGTGGACCTCGATGTTCTCGCCGTGCATCGTGATCGTCATGACCGACTCGGGGTCGGTGTAGTAGATCGTCAGGTCGATGTCGGCGGCCGCCATCTTCGGACCGACCTCGGTCTCCGCAGCCTTCTGGAAGACGCCACCCAGGTACTTGTAGACATCATCCGCGTCCTTGAAGAAGGGCATCGGTTCTCCTCTCGTGCTTTGCCTTGCACGGCACCGGACGGCGCCGCCTATGAATCGAACCTAAGGCGGTGCGGGATCGGCGCCATCCCCCCGCGGGGGGAATCTCACCCCCCAACGTGGAACGGGCCGGTTGTCACCCGTCGGGGGGAGGAAGTTGCTGCGCCGGGGTGGTTGCCTGAGCGCGCGCGCGGCGACTATGGTCGGCCGATGTCACAGTCCCGCGTCGCGGCGAGCCGGGGGGTCCGCACCGGCGTGCCCTCGGGCACGGCGCTGGCGTGCGCGGACTGGCAGGCGTTCTCCGGGCCGGGCGGACGCTGGGTGCGCTCGATCGAGCGCATGGAGAGCGAGGCGGAGGCACGCGTCACCGCCGCCATCTCCCGCGTCACGCGCGGCGAGACCTTCTCCGACGTCTCGCCGGCCTGGGTCCGCTTCCTCCAGGAGAACATGCCGGTCGCCGCCTTCGCGTTCAACGAGTGCGGGCGACTGCTGCAAGCGCTCAGCCTGCGCAGCCCCTGGGGCGGGCTGTCGGACGGGCTCGCGCTGCAGGCTTCGATGCAGCACCGGCAGGCGCAGGCCATCGTGCTCTACATCGCGGACATGGAACAGCGGCTGGACACGCTGCCCATGCCGACCGCCCGCACCCGCTGGCGGACGGACCGCAGCTGGCTGCCGACCCACCACTTCCTCGAGCAGGCGACCACCTCCCCGGACTGGGGGGAAGCGCTCGTCGCCATCAACCTCTGCTTCGAGCCGCTCGCCGGCCAGCTGCTCCGCCGCGAGTTCGCGATGCGCCTGGGCCCGGCCCACGGCGACCAGGTGACCGGCATCGTCGCCGAGACGGGACAGGACGAATGGGCCCTCATCCGGACCTGGACCGCCCACCTGATCACGTTCCTGGTCCAGGACGAGGAGCACGGCGAGGAGAACCAGGCGCTGCTGCAGACCTGGGTCGCGCGGCAGCTGCCCGCGGCCGAGCAGGCCGCCCGCGCCCTCGCCGGGCTGGTCCGCGACCTCGATTCGCACGCCGCCGGGTCCGTGGCCCGGGTCGTGGAGGACCAGCGCGCCTTCCTCGGCGAGGTCGGGCTGGTGGCCGCATGACGTCCGGCGCGTCAGGCCACGCTCTCGCGGCTGCGCAGCGTCACGTACCGCGAGACGGCCTCGGCCCGGTTCTTCGCGCGCAGCTTGCGCAGGATGTGCTTGACGTGCGACTTGACGGTGCCTTCGGAGACGAACAGCCTGGCCGCGATGGCCGAGTTCGTGTCGCCGTCGGCCATCAGCTGCATGACCTCCAGCTCGCGCCGCGTCAGCAGCGTCTCGATGCGGCTGTCCCCCGCGACGAACATCGCGGCGGCGGAGCTGAACATCGAGCGGTCGGCGGCGTCGCCTTCGTCGAGCTCGATGCCCGCCTCGCAGAACTCGTCCATCACGGCGAGGACGGACGAGTGCCCGCGCCGCACGTCCTGGCGCAGGACGCGGAGGCGCTCGAGCAGGACGGCGCGCTCCCATG
>JAOPZU010000609.1 GCA_025963955.1 Solirubrobacterales bacterium | reverse complement strand
GCCGCGGGCTGGCAGGTGGCGGAGCCCGGCGACGTCGCCGGGGAGGTCCCGTGGCTCGCGATCGACTGCGGCCATGACCCGGACGAGCCGCCGCTCCAGGGCGCCCCGCAGGCGCTGCTGGTCGCGGAGGGCTCGCTGCACCAGCTCGACCAGGGCGGCGGGTGCGTCGGCTTCCACGCGCTGCCGCCGCTGGAGCCGGGTGGCGTCGTGGAGCTGACGGGCGGCACCCACACGACGTCCGTGGCCGCCGCCCGGCTGACGACGCTGCTCGCGTCCCTGGGGCTGCAGGTCGCCTGGGTCCAGGACGCCCCCGGTCTGGTCCTCGGGCGGATCGTGGGCCAGCTGGTCAACGAGGCCGCCTTCGCGCTGCAGGAAGGGGTGACGGACGACCCGCAGGCTGTCGACGACGGGATGGTCCTGGGGCTCAACCACCCGCGCGGACCGCTGGCCTGGGGCGACGAGATCGGCCTCGACCACGTGCTCACGGTCCTCGACGCGCTGCACGCGGAGACCGGCGAGGAGCGCTACCGGGCCGCGCCGCTGCTGCGGCGGATGGTCAGCGAGGCGCGCCTCGGGATCGCCACGGGCGAGGGCTTCCACCGCTACGAGGACGAGTAGCCGATCCGCTCTCACGTCCGGCGCCTGCGCGACGTTGTCCCTGTACGTGCCCGCTCCGCCCGTGTCCCGGCTCCCGCCCTTTCAGCGCTTCCTCGACGCGCACGCGCCGCGCGTGTGGCGCTACCTGGCCGGCATGGTCGGCCCGGTGGACGCGGACGACTGCTTCCAGGAGACGTTCATGGCCGCGTTGAAGGCCTATCCGGCGCTCGTGCCGGGCTCCAACGAGCGGGCGTGGGTGCTGACGATCGCGCATCGAAAGGCGCTGGACCACCTGCGCGCCCGCGCCCGCCGGGCCGTCCCGACCGACGCGGTCCCGGAGACGCCGCACCACGATCCGCCTCCCGGCGAGGCCGAGGTCTGGGGTCGGGTGCGAGCGTTACCGCCCAAGCAGCGCGCCGCGCTGACCCTCCGCTACGCCGGAGGCCTGACGCACGCCGAGGTCGCGCTCGCGCTCGGCACGAGCGAGGAGGCCGCCCGGCGTTCCGCGCACGAGGGCCTGAAACGCCTCCGCGCGGACGCCGACGCCGACCCGGCTGCGACCGCCGACGCCGACCACCGCCCGAGTTCAAGGACCCCCGCGACATGAATCCGACCGACCTCCCCGCCCCACCGCTCGACCGGCCGGCGCTCGCGGAGGCCACGGCGCGGTTCACCGCCGCCGCGGCCGCGACCGGCGCCGCCGACCTCGTGTACGCGCAACTCGACTCGCCGCTCGGGCGCCTCGTCGCGGTCGCGACGCCGACGGGTCTGGCGCAGCTCTCCTACGAGGACTTCCGCGGTGGCCTGGATGCCGTCCTGGAAGACCTCTCGGTGCGGCTGTCCCCGCGGATCGTCGAGGCGCCCGCACGGCTGGAGGACACCCAGCGACAGCTCGAGGAGTACTTCGACGGGCGGCGCACCACCTTCTCGATCCCGCTCGACTGGACGCTCTGCGGGGACTTCACGCGGCGGATCCTGCAGGCCACCGCGCAGATCCCGTTCGGTGCGACCGCGACGTACGGCGCGATGGCCGCCGCCGCGGGGAACCCGAAGGCCTCCAGGGCCGCCGGACGCGCCCTCGGGTCCAACCCGATCCCGATCGTCGTCCCGTGCCACCGCGTCATCGGCACCAGCGGGCGCCTGACGGGCTACACGGGCGGGCTCGAGCGGAAGATCCAGCTGCTGCAGGTGGAGGGCATCAGCCTGGGCTGACGCCCGGTGCGGTCGTGGGCGCCGCGACGGTCGTCGGGGCGGGTCGCCTGCACCGAGGCCGCAGGAAAGCGTGCACGGACGCGGAACTTGAGCAGGGTCGGCGTAACACGGAGCGCCTTGCGGCGTTGTTCCGAAAGACATCCCATGGACACTCACCACTTCACGTACCCGAAGGTCGTCCCGGTTCCCCGGCCCGGCCCGCCCACCAGCAGCGCGCCGTCCGCCGGCGCCCCGCGTCCCGCCGGCTCAAGCCCGCGGCGCGCGGCCTAGTCGCCTCCCCTCCTGCCTCGCGGATGAGCCAGGCCCGGCCCGAGCCCCCGGCTCGGAGCCCCCGACCCGGCTCCCTGGAGTGGCTCGCCGACGCGCAGGGCGAGAGCCTCGCCGTCCTCGACGGCGCGACCGGCCGGGCCCTGACCCGCGCGGAGCACGATGCCGCGGCGAACGGCCTGGCCTGTGGCCTGCACGACGAGCACGGCCTGGACGCAGGCGCCCGCGTCGCCGTCCGGCTGGCTCCTGGTGGCGTCGCCCTGACGGTCCTCTACGCGCTCGCCAAGCTCGGGGCGGCCCCCCTGCTCCTCTCCCCGGAGACCCCGCGCGAGCAGGCGGCGACGCTGGCCGCGACCGCCGGCTGCGCTTTGCTCATCACGGACGGTGCGCCGACGACGCCGCGCTCGCCCGGCGGCGGTGGGGTCCCGGAGCTCGTCGCGAGCGCCCTGTCCTCCCTCCGCGACCGCCACGCGGACGGACCGCGCCGGCTCTCCGGGGAGCAGCCGGCCGCCGACAGCGTGCAGGCCACGGACCCCGCGGGCGGTGCGCTGCGCCTGGTCCTGCGCGCCCGCGACCCCGAACGCGTCGCCCGCCTGGCCGCAACCGTGGGTGACCTGCTGAGCCGCGTCGCCCTCCCGCCGCAGGGCCTGCACCTGCTCGGCCCGGCCGCCGACCGCCCAGAGCCCCAGTTCTGGGCGGCGGTCGCCCTCGTCACCGGCGGCACCGTGCTCACGCCCGCCGATCCGTCCCCGCTCGGACTGCTGCGAGCGCTCGGCGAGCACGCGGTCACCTCGGCCGTGCTCCCCCTGGCGACGCTGCGGCAGCTCGTGGCCCTCCCGCAGGACGTGCGCGAGGAGGCCGACCTGCTGGACCTGCAGCGCGTGATCACCTACGGCCCGGCGTCCCCGGACGCCGCGCTCGCCGACGCCTGCGCCGACCTCCTCGGCGAGGACGTGCTGCACCACGTGTCGGCCAGCACACCCACCGGGCCGTACGCGCACGCGGCCGCCGCGCACCCACCCACACCGCTGGCCGGCGTCACGCTGGAGGACGGCGGGCTCCGGGTACGCTCGCCGCTGAACGCCGACGGGGCCCTCGGGGGCCCCGCCGAGCGACGCGGATGGCCGCGCCCGCCGGCCTGGCGGGACATGGCCGTCCCGGCGGTCGACTAGACCGAGCTCTCCGCCGTCTTCTGGGCCAGGGGGATCGACGGCGTGTCCCGCAGGTACCACTCGGCGTCGAGCGCGGCCTGACAGCCGGATCCGGCCGCGGTGATGGCCTGTCGGTAGGTGTGGTCGACGAGGTCACCGGCGGCGAAGACACCCGGGCGGCGGGTGCGGGTCGACTTGCCCTGCGTCACGACGTAGCCGTCCCCGTCGATCTCGACCTGATCGGCCGCGATGTGCGACTGCGGCACGTGGCCGATGGCGATGAACGCGCCGTTGATGTCGAGCGTCCGCTCGCTGCCGTCCGCGGTGTTGCGCAGCCGGACGGTCTGGAGCTGCGGGTCGCCCTCGAAGGCGATCGGCTCGTACGGGGTGAGGAACTCGAGGTTCGCCACCTCGCGGGCGCGGTCGACCATGATCGCCGACGCGCGGAACTCGTCCCGCCGGTGCACGACCACGACCTTCGAGGAGAACTTCGCCAGGAAGATGGCCTCCTCCATCGCGCTGTCGCCGCCGCCGACGATGACGGTCGGCTTGTCCTTGAAGAAGGCGGCGTCGCAGGTGGCGCAGTAGCTCACGCCGCGTCCGCCGAGCTCGTCCTCGCCGGGCACGCCGAGCTTCTTGTGCTGCGCGCCCATGGCGAGGATGACCGTGCGGGCGTAGTGGACCTCGTCGCCCACGTGGACCTCGTGCACCCCGCCGGGCTCGTCCGAGAGCTTCAGCTCGGTCGCCTCGTCGGTGATGTAGCGCGCCCCGAACTCCTCGGCCTGCGCGCGCATCTTCGTCATCAGGGCGGGACCCTCGATGCCGCCCCCGGGGAAGCCGGGGTAGTTCTCGACCTCGGTTGTCTGCTGGAGCAGGCCGCCCCAAAGGTAACCCTCGACGACGAGCGGCCGCAGGTCGGCGCGGGCGGTGTAGAGCGCCGCCGTGTAGCCCGCGGGGCCGCTGCCGACGATCACGACGTTCTCGATGGGTGTCTCGGTGGTGCTCATGTTCAGGGGGTCTCTTCGGTTCGTGGACGGCGGATCCGCGTCACTTCACTTTGTATAGTGTAGCGCGCCCAAGGGGTCATACGACGGTCTCCAGAGGCGTGGCGGCCTGCCGCTCCTCGGTCCAGCCGTGCACGGTGTGTCGCAGCTGGAAGTACGCGACGGCGCCCGGGACGGAGGGCAGCCAGAAGGCGAAGAGGCGGTACACGAAGACCGCGAGGAAGGCGTCCCCGGAGGGGCTGCCGAAGGCGACGAAGGCGCCGATCATGCCTCCATCCACGCCGCCCACGCCGCCGGGCAGCGGCAGCAGGTTGCCGAGCAGGCCGACGAAGTAGCCCATGATCAGCACCGCGACCGGCGGCGCGTCCCCGTAGGCGCGGAACGCGGCGTAGAGGACCGCGATGTTGAAGCCCCACCACGTGAGGGTGCCGATCATCGCGGCGTCCGGCCGCCGCACCGCGCCGATCGCGAAGCGCACGCCGCCGGACAGGGACGCGGGCCCCTTCGCCAGCCGGCGCACGAGGGCGGCGAGCTGCGCGTTGCGCGGCTTGTAGCGGTCCAGGCGCCGCTCCAGGTCGTCCGGCACCAGGCCGATGGCCAGCATCACGAGGATCAGGACGACCGCGATGCCTGCCGGCAGCAGCGTCAGGGCGAAGGTCCGGGATCCGTGGAAGAGCCCGAAGTACAGCCCGAGGCCGCAGACCACCATGGCCGCCATGTAGACGCCGTAGAGCAGGACCAGGAAGGCGATCATGCGCTCGGCCACCTCGCGCCGCGGCATGCCCGAGCGGCGCAGGGCCCACGCCGTGAGCGCCACGCCGCCCGCGCCACCCGCGGCGAACAGGCGCGTCGCGGCGAGGCCCGCCATGGTGATCAGGTAGCTCTCGCGGTAGGTGATCGGCGAGCCCGGCGGGACGTGGATGCCCTGGAAGATGAGGACGTAGCTGGCCATCGCGAGGACCTGGAAGACGAGCGCGAGCGAGATCCACAGCGGGTCCCCGTCCCCCAGCCGCCCCCAGGTGTCCCGCACGTCGGACAGCTCCGGCAGCACGAAGTACATGAACGCGATGACCGAGACGACGAACAGGCCCAGCAGCAGCGCCCGGTCCCGCGTCATCTGCATCCGCGGCATCGCCTCGACGAGGTCGTCCTCGGCGGTCGGCTCGCGGGCCTCGGGCGCGGAGCCGGTGTCCTGCGTCATGTCGTCCGCACTTCGAGGCGTTGCAGCGCCCGGCCGATGACGGCGAGCCCTGGGGCGACCCTCGGCGCCGCCCGGCGGATCCCCTCGGTAAGCGCCAGGCCGGCGAGCAGGTCGACGACGTAGTGCTCGCCGAGGTAGACGAGCGCGACCCCCAGCGTGGAGGCGTAGGCGAAGCCGACGGCGCCGTGCACGGGCCCCACCTCGTCCAGGAGGTGCGCGGCCATCACGGATGTGGCGAAGTGGAGCGACGGCATCGCGGCCAGGGGGTTGCCTCCCAGGAAACCGTACAGGCCGTCCCAACGCTCCCCCCAGAACTCCTCGCCGTGCTCGAGCATCATGCGGCGCAGCTCGGGCGCCCGGCCCTGCTGCGCGGCGTACCACGGCGGAGCCGTCGGGATCGCCCAATAGGCCATGACGCCGAGGTCGAAGACGGCGTAGGTGTGCAGGGCGGTCCGCTCGAAGCGCTCGCGGTGGCGCAGCAGCATGAAGATGACGGTGCCGTGGGGCACGAGGAACCACAGCCAGTGCGACCAGACGAGCACCTGCTCGCCCGTGCGCAGCGGCATCGGGTGCCCGAAACGGCGCTGCAGCCGCGCCCCCGGCAGCTCGCCGAGGCCGATGAGCCGGTCGATGCGGACCGGGTAGTCGACGTGGACGCGGGCCCGCAGGTGCTCCGGGTCGTCGTTCGGCATCTCGTAGTGGGCGAGGTAGCCCCACATCTGCAGGACGCACGTCGCCACGTCGCGGGTGCGGCTGCGCGGGACCGCCACGCACAGCGCGAGGGGCGCCGCGACCGCGGCAGCGGTCACGAC
>JAOPZU010000597.1 GCA_025963955.1 Solirubrobacterales bacterium | reverse complement strand
GACCGACCGCCCGGTAGGTCAAGGGCACGACCGCAGGAGCGCAGCGGCGGTCGTGCCCGTTGACGCGTGCTCACGCGACCTCGGTCGCAGCCCCCTCGCGGACGAAGCGAGCCACGCGCTCGATGCTGTCCACGCCCTCGGGCAGGAGGGACGCGAACAGCGTGTGGATGTGCGGCATGTCCTCCACGACGTGGAGCTCGACGTCGCCGCCGGCCGCCTCGATCTTCGCGGCCAGCCGCCGCGCGTCGTCGAGCAGGCCCTCGGCGCCCCCGACCACGACGAGCAGCGGGGCCAGGTCGTGAAGCTCGCCGTAGTGCGGCGAGGCCAGCGGCGTCTGCGCCGGGTCCTTGCCGGCGAGGTAGGCCCCGCCCATCATCGGGATGAGCGCCGCGGGGTTGAGCGGATCGTCCGTCATCGTCGTCAGCGTCTCGCCCGTCGCCCCGAGGTCGGTCAAGGGGGAAATGACGGCTGCCGCGGGCGGCTGCTCGTCACCCGCCTCCCGCAGCGCGAGCAGCAGCGACACGGCGAGGCCGCCGCCGGCAGAGTCGCCCGTGACCGCCACGCAGCCCGGGCCGAGCTGGTCCACGAGCCAGCGGTAGCCCGCCAGAGCGTCGTCGAGCGCGGCCGGGAACGGGTGCTCGGGGGCGAGGCGGTAGTCGAGCGCGAGGACGCGCGCGCCGGCGGCCGCGGAGAGCCGGTAGGCGAAGTCGCGGTAGTCCTCCGCACTGCCCATGACGAAGCCGCCGGAGTGCAGGTGCAGGATCGCGCGGTCCGCGGAGGCGCCCGGGGCGCTGACCCACAGCGCGGGAACGCCGCCGGCGTCGACGGGCTCCACGCGGGCGTCGTCCGCCAGCCCGAGGCCGGCACAGGTCTCCGAGAAGATCCGCCGGTAGTCGTCCATCGTCAGCTCACCGGGGGGCACGAGGCCGCGCAGGAGCGCGTTGGCCTGCTCGAGACCCTGGGAATCGCGGGCCATGATCAGGCCCCGGCCGGCGAGAGGGGGCCCGCAGCGAGCGGCCTCAGGGTGGGCAGGGCGGCGTGTCGGCGTGACATGGGGTCTCCTCGTCTGATGGGTGAGCGGCGGGCACCGCCGCCGCTACGCTACCGGGCGCTCGGTCGGTTCGGCAACCTCGAAGGAACGACGGCGTGCTTGTCGCCCAACCGAGCGCCCGGTAGGGTGTGTGTATGTCATGTCAGAAGCAGCCGGTGGCATCGTGACCCCGGTGTCGGCGGCGCTCGCGGCCAGCGCCGCGGAGCTCGACGACGTCCTCGCGCGGGCGCACATCCCCACGCTGCTCATGTCGCTCGTCCACCTGACGGGCGAGACCCGCTGGCTCGAGCCGCCGTACACGCCCCAGCGCCCGCGGGGAAGCCAGGATCACGACGACGGCGGGCTCTCGCCCGAAGCGCTCGAGGATGTCCTCCGGGCCGCCCGGGACGCGCTCCTCGGCTGGCGGACCGAGGGGCGGCGCACCTCGGTGCCGGCGCGAGAGGTCCTTGTGCGGATGATGTCCGTCTGCGTCGGCGAGTCCGTCGCGGACGAGTACGTCGAGATGGCCTGCGAGGAGATCGGCCTGACCGACCGCGATGCCACGTGGTCGCCGCGGCGCACCGTCGGCCGCCGCGAGGAGGTCGAGGTGCTCATCGTCGGCGCCGGCTTCTCCGGCCTGTGCATGGCCATCAAGCTCGAGCGCGCACGGATCCCGTACCGGATCCTCGAGAAGAACCCCGAGCTCGGCGGCACCTGGCTCGAGAACGCCTACCCCGGGTGCGCCGTCGACTCGCCGAGCCACCTGTACCAGTTCTCCTTCGAGCAGCAGGCGGACTGGCCCCGCTACTACTCGCGGCGGGCGGACATCCGCGCCTACCTCGAGCACTGCGCCCGCAAGTACGGCGTGCTCGAGAACATCACCTTCGGCACCGCCGTGCTCGACGCGGCGTGGGACGAGGAGGACGCCCGCTGGGTCGTGCGGACACGCGCAGGCGACGGCGTCGTCGAGGAGCTCACCGCGCGGGTCTTCGTCCCGGCCGTCGGCCAGCTCAACCGGCCGGCGCTCCCCGACATCCCGGGGATGGACGACTTCGACGGCCGCGCCGCGCACACCGCCCTGTGGCCCGATGACCTCGACGTCGCGGGGCTTCGCGTGGCGGTCATCGGCACGGGCGCCAGCGCGATGCAGCTCGTCCCCGCCATCGCCGGCGTCGCCGCGCACGTGACCGTCTTCCAGCGCTCCCCGCAGTGGGCGGTCCCGAACGCGGACCTCGGGCGCGAGGTCAGTCCCGAGGTGCAGTGGCTGCTGGCCAACGTGCCCTTCTACTCCGGGTGGTTCCGCTTCCGCCAGTTCTGGCTGTGGAACGACAACGTCTGGCCCACCCTGCAGATCGACCCCGACTGGCCGGACCAGCACCGCTCGATCAACCCGCAGAACGAGCAGCACCGCCGCTTCCTGACGCGGCATATGCAGGAGCGCCTGGCGGCCGCCCCGGAGCTGCTCGAGCACTGCGTTCCGGACTACCCGCCCTACGGCAAGCGGATGCTGATGGACGCCGGCTGGTACGACGCGCTCGTCCGCGACGACGTCGCGCTGGAGACCGGCACGATCGAGCGCATCAACGCCGGCGGCGTGCGCACCGCGGACGGCACCGATCACGCCTTCGACGTCCTCGTCTACGCCACCGGCTTCCACGCCCGGCGCCTCATCTGGCCGATGGAGGTCCGCGGCCGCGAGGGCCGCACGCTGCGCGAGCTCTGGGGCGACGACGACGCGACCGCCCACCTCGGGATCACCGTTCCCGGCTTCCCGAACCTCTTCACGCTCTACGGCCCGAACACGAACCTCGGGCACGGGGGCAGCGTCGTGTTCCACGCCGAACTGCAGGTGCGCTACGTCATGGGCATGCTGCGGGCGATGCTCGACCGGGACCTTGAGGCCGTCGAGGTCCGCCAGGACGTCCACGACGACTACGTCCGCCGGGTGGACGAGGCACACGACCGGATGATCTGGTCCCACGAAGGGGCCAAGAACTGGTACCGGAACGCGGCCGGACGGGTGGTGACGAACTCCCCCTGGCGTCTCGTCGACTACTGGTCCATGACCCGCCGCCCGGATCTCGCCGAGTACCACGTGCGCACGGCGCCTGCCGCAGCCCCGGACGCCGGCTGACGGACGCTCAGGCGCGGGCGGCGAGCGCCGCCCCGAGCGTCACGACGGCCGTCCCGTCGGGCACTCGTACGTCCTCCAGGAGGGCCCGCAGGCGCCTGAGGTCCTTGGTGCGCTTCGGGACGGTCCGCGGGATCTCCTCGAGGACGGCGTAGAGCCGCGGGCGCTTCCACCGCTCGAGGTCCTCGAGGCAGTGGGCGTCCAGCGTCCGGGCCACCGCCTCCTCGTCGTCCGGACCGTCGCGCATGACGACGAACGCGGCGGGCGCCTCACCGAAGCGCTCGTGCGCGACCCCGACGCACGCGACGTCGAGCACGTCGGGGTGCCGGCGCAGCACCTCCTCGACCTCGATGAGCGAGATCTTCTCGGCGCCGGTGTTGATGATGTCGTCCGTGCGGCCGCCGAGCCAGAACCATCCCTCGGCGTCGAACGACGCCACGTCGCGGGTGTGGAGGAAGCCCTCATCGTCGAAGGCGGCGGCCGTGCGCTCTGGATCGTTGTGGTACCCGGGTGTCACCACGGCGCCGCGCACGCAGATCTCGCCGGGAACACCGGGTTCCAGGACGTGCGCCCCCGTGGCGAGGTCCTTCAGCACCACGTCGCACAGCTCGGGCTGCGGTCTGCCGCACGAGCCGGCGGGCGCCGGGTCGCCGTGAGCCGCGAGCGGCTTCAGGATGCCGACGGGCATCGTCTCCGTCATCCCGTAGGAGTTGCTCACGCGCATGCCGCGGGCGAGCAGCGCGCGCTCGAGCTCGGCCGGCACCGGCTCGCCGCAGAGGATGGCGCTCATGCCGTCGAGCGGCAGGGTCGCGTAGTCCGGGTGCCGCATGAGGTCACGGACCATCGTCGGGACGATGAAGTAGATCCACGTGACCCCCTGCTCCCGGATGAGGCGCGCGGCCAGATCGGCCTCCCAGCCGCCGCAGAGCACGACCCTGCCCTTCGCGATCACCCACTTGACCGCATCGTGGATGCCGCCGGAATGGTAGAGCGAGATGACGGTGAGGTTCACGTCGCGTGAGGTCAGCCGGTCGTAGAAGACGGACGCCTGCGCCGACAGCGAGAGCTTGTCGTGCGTGAAGATGACGCCCTTCGCGACGCCCGACGTCCCTCCCGTGAAGTTCACGGCGGCGATGTCCTCGCCCCCGCGCGGGGCGACCGGGACGACCGCGCGGCTGCGGGCGCGCGCGAGGACGCGAAGGTCCGGCAGGCCTTCGGGCACCTGTGGTCCGCAGACGACCAGATGCTCGAGGGCGGTCTGCCGGAGCAGGGCCTGCCCGACCTCCACGTAGTCGCTGCCGACGACGAGGACCCGCACCCCCGAGCGCTCGATGTCCATCGCGAACTTCTCCAGGTGCAGGGTCCGGTTGAACCCGGAGAAGATCGCCCCGAGGCGCAGCAGCCCGTAGAGGATCGCGGTGTGCCAGCAGTCGTCGGGGAGGATGGTCGCGACGACGTCTCCGGGCCCCACCCCCAGCTCATCCCGTAGAGCGGCGGCGACGCTTCTCGCGCGATCCCGGAGCTCGGCGTAGGTCAGCTCCTCGCCGGCCCGCCCGTCCACGAGCGCGACCCGTTCCGGCGCGTCGTCGGCTGCGTGCTCGAGCCACCATGCGACGTTCATGCTGCAGCACCTCGCGGTTCCGGGGATCGACGCGCCGCGGGAAGAACGACTCCACGGCCCTACTGTTCGCAAGCTACCGGGCGCCCGGTCGGGATAGCAAGCGTTCGCCGTGTCGGGCTTCCGACGGTCCCACGGGTTCTCCCGCTGCGCGACGGCATCGAACGCGCATCCGCCGGGTTCCGATGGGCATGTCCCGCCTGCTGCTCTGCACGTGCCTGCTCCTGTCCGCCCTGGTCGGGGTGGCGCGGGCCGACTCCCCGGCCCTCACGGTCCCGGCTCCGCAACTGGACGCGAGCCTCGCGTGCCACGGGGATCTTGCCGCGGGGCGCCCGCCCGTGCTGCTCGTGCCAGGCACGGGCGAGGACCCGGACTTCTTCGCGACGAACTACGTGCCGGCGCTGCAGAAGCTCGGTCTGTCCTCCTGCACGGTGACGCTCCCGGAGCACGCCACGGGCGACATCCAGGTCGCGGCGGAGTACGTCGTGGCCGCGATCCGCACCATGCACGCCCGGGCGGGCCGCCGCATCGACGTCATCGGCCACAGCCAGGGCGGGATGGTCCCGCGGTGGGGCCTGAAGTTCTTCCCCGACACCCGGGAGATGGTCGACGACCTGGTCGGGCTGGCCGCGTCCAACCACGGGACGAGCGCTGCGCGCGCGGTCTGCGTCCTGAGCTGCAACGCCGCGACCTGGCAGCAGCGCGACGACGCGAAGTTCATCCGCGCGTTGAACGCCGGGGGCGAGACGTTCGCCGGCATCTCCTACACGAGCGTCTTCACGCACAACGACGAGATCGTCACCCCGAACGCCGACGCCGCGACCGGCAGCACCCCGCTGCGCAGCGGGAACGGCGCGCGGACGAACGTCGCCACGCAGGACATCTGCCCGACCAACACCTCCGAGCACCTCGTGCTGGGCAGCACGGACCCCGTCGGCTACGCCCTCGCCGTCGACGCCCTCACGCACGACGGTCCGGCCGACCCCGCCCGCATCGACCGCGCCGTCTGCCTCCAGATCGCCCAGCCTGGGGTGAACCCCATCACCGGCCTGGGCGACACGACCGCCGCGTTCGCGAAGGTCGGCGCGCAATTCGCCGGCGGAGCGCTCCTGACGTCCGAGCCGCCGCTCGCGTGCTACGCGGGCGGACCGTGCGGTACGACCGCCGGTGGCGGGACCACCGCAGGTGGCGGGACGACTGCGGGCGGCGGGACGACCGCGGGCGGCGGGACCACCGCCGGTAGCGGGACCACCGCCGGGAGCGGGGCGCCGGGCGCCAAGGCCCACAAGCCGCGGCTGCTGGTCAGCGCGA
>JAOPZU010000591.1 GCA_025963955.1 Solirubrobacterales bacterium | reverse complement strand
GTTCAGGTACACGTCGTCGTTCGTCCCGGCCGAACGGACGTCCCCGGTGTGGATCTTCACGGTGATCTGCGTCACCGGCGTGGGGTAGCGCCCGTCGCGCGGCACCGCGCGGAGGAAGGTGAACGGCGCGTACGGCGCGGGGAAGCTGAAGGAGTCCGCGTCGTCGATGACGGCGGAGAGGTAGTCCTGTCCGGCGATCCGCGTCTTCGCGTAGAGGTCGGCGCCGTCGGTCGGCAGAGGATCCTCGAGCTGGATGCCCCGGACCTGGGTGAGCCTGAGGCGGACGAACTGCGTGGCGGCCTGCAGCGGTCGCGAGGACGCCACGGGCACCATCGCCTCGGTGACGTCGGCCGGATCCAGGGCCAAGCCGGGGACGAGCCGCTCGAACGACTTCCGGTAGCTCGTCGGGTCGTGGTCACCGTGGTAGTCCTTGATCGCCGACCGCGCCCCCAGAAGGGTCCCTCCTTTGCCCTCGCCCGCACCGCAGGTCGGTCCGCTGTCGAAGCTCACGTCCGGCTGACACGGTCCGCCCTCACCCGACCAGCGACCGGTGTTGCGGGATACGGCGATGACGTTGTCGTTGATGTCCTCCTCGAGCTCGCTCTGCGCGCCGGCGTAGGCGCGGGCCCGGTCCCACAGCACCGGGTCCGCCACCCAGTCCCGGATCGCCTGCACCCACTGGCGCGTCGCGAACGCGCTCGTCATGTACGCCTCGACGTACCGCGGACGACCTGGCCAGTCCTTGCTCAGCCCGTTCAACAGGTTCAGGTTGCCGTCCTGCTGCCAGGAGCCGTGCCCGCGATGCCCGGTCGAGGAGGACGTGTAGACGGTTCCACGGCGGTTGGCCGGCACGTCGAACCAGGTCGGGACGCTGCCCTCCACGCCCGGATCCCAGCCGGGGATGGAGCCGCGGTCCCCGACGCGCTCGACCCAGTTGCCGTGCGCGTAGAAGTCCTGGACCTCGTGGAGACTCATGCCGATCACCTCGAGCAGGTCGACCGCGCTCCCCTTCGCCTTCGCGGCGCGCACGAGGTTGTACGTGGCCCGGCGCAGGCGGCTCCACTCGGCCGTCACGGCGTCGGTGTTCGGGAAGCCCCCCGGACGGTCGGTCCCGTCGAAGTGGGAGGTCGACGCCGCGTGCATGACGGTCGGCGACCAGTTCTCGTACTCGAACGCACCGATCGGCTGGGCGGCCAGCGCGACCTTCTTCGCCGCGTGACCGGAATACGGGTCGCTCGACGCCTGCGAGTAGAAGTCGACGAAGTAGTTCGCGACCCAGGCGACCTTCGCCGCCGTCGGGCCGAAGCCCTCGGCGCGCATCGCCTCGACCGTGAGATCCCCATGGGGCTCGGAGTCGAAGGCCGCAGCCGGCGCCGGCCCGGCGAGCGCGGCGACGAGGACCACCAAGGCGGCGAGATGGCCGCCCCCGCGCGCCCCGACAGCGTGCGCGCAGCGGGACCGGCTCAGGATGGGGCGGGGCACGATGGACCTTCCGCGATGGCAACGCCGAGGTCCGGCGCCGGACGATCTAACCACAGCGCGCGGGCCGCTGCTCGGGATTCCGGTCCGCTGCCGGCCCCGGCCAGGATCCGCCTGATCGCCGGGCGACGACCTTGCGTTGATCGCATCCTGACGGCTCGGGCCCGGGCCGCGGTCCGGAAGCTGACCAACCTGCTCGATTCTCGGCCTTCTGCGCGCGGGCGCTTCTACCTGGGCGGTCGGTTCGCCGCTTCGTTGAGGGCGGCGGGTCGGGTCCACCATCCAGAGAACGTGGCCGCCCTGACCGGGTTGCCGTGAGCTCCTTAGGAGAAGATGCGTTGTGTGCGCGAAGTCGTCGTCGTGCTGTGAAGAAGGGGGAAGGGGAGGGCGATGAGCGCGAACGCCATCCTCGCGTCGTCCGTCGGGGTCTTCGGGCTCATCCTCGCGGTCTCGCCGCTGCTCCAGATGTCCCGGATCGTCCGCAGGGGCTCGTCGGCGGACGTCTCAGCGCTGCAGCTGGTGGTTGCCTTCATCGGCACCAGCCTCTGGTGTGCCTACGGCGTCACCAGGCACGACGACACGGTCGTCACCGCCAACGGGGTCGCAACGCTGGTGAACGCCGCGGCGCTGCTGACCGTGCTCCGCTTCCGCGCACGCGTGCCCGAGCTCGCTCCGACCTGAGCCGGCGGCCGGCCGCGACGCCGCCCCGATCGAGCACTGGTGCTCGCTCGACCAGTTCGTGCACCGGTGCGTGGTCGGCTTCCGGGGGCTCACCACCCGCGTGGGGCTGGATGGGGCCATCTCGCAGCACGCACGGAGGAGCCGGTCGACCGCCTGCTGGCGGTCGGCGTGCCGTCCGGCCCACTGGCCCACGCGACCGCCGAGGTACTCGGTTCGGAACAGCAGGATGCCGCGGTGGGCGAAGCGGGGTCTCCACCACGGCAGCTGGTGCCGCACGAAGTCCTCCACCAGCGCCGCACGCCGATCAGCGACCTCGTGGCAGTGGCTGCGCGTACCGACCACCCGCGCTGCCCACGGCAGGAGCACCTGCTGCCGCGAGTTCGCGGGCAGCTGGTCGTTGTACCCGCGCAGGAACGCCGAGATCACCGGGCAGACCGCCACGGGCCGGTCGGTGAAGCATCCTCCCGCCAGCATCGAAGCGAGTTCCATCACGCAGGCGCCGTCGTCCGGCGAGGCGTGGCTGCCGGCACTCAGCTGCATGGTCTGACGGGAGACGGCACGCGGCATGCGCGCTCTTTCCAGGTCGTTGACGTTCGCCGCGTGTGCCCGGTCGAAGCCGCTTCAAGCCGGGGTGCCACGCGGCGTTGGACGCAGGCTTCGCGGAAGCTTGGTTTGCCGACGCCATCGTGCGGTTAGGACGTCCCTCGTGACCGAGGGGCTGGAACAGGCTGGTCGTCGTGGTCGATGAACCCGGCTCCGGCTCGGGCGGGTGTGCGCCGGATGACGAGGAGTGCCAGCGACGAGTGGCGGCGAACGAGTCCCGCGCTCCGTCAGGTCAACGAGGCGATCGACCGGGGCCATGCCCCGGTAGGTGAGCAGATCACGTTCGTGTGCGAGTGCGGTCGGATCGGATGCACCGACACGATCACGCTGTCGCACGTCACCTACGAACAGGTGCGGACGGACTTCAAGCGTTTTCTGGTCGTGCCGGGGCATCAGACCGACGTCGACATCGTGGCCGAGACACACCCGGAGCACCTCGTGGTGATCAAGTCGGGCGTGGCGAAGCGTGTCGCCGAGGATCTTGACCCCCGAGCAAACGAGTCGGCCGATGACCAAGGACGAAACTGACGCCGGTCCAGCGTTCGGCGTCCTTCCGCCGGATGGCGCGCGGCCGGCCCAGGCGCAGGTTCTCTCGCTCGTGCGAGCGGCCACCCCTCGTCTCGGTGCCCTAGCGCGAGGAGAGGTCGTGCGGTTGGCCGCTCGCCACGGCGCGTCGGCGTCGCTGTGTGAGGACGTCGCCTTGGCGGTGAGCGAGGCCGTCAACAATGCTGTTCTTCACGCCTATGGCGGAAAGGGCGGAGAAGTGCATCTCGTCGTGGACGTCATCGATGACGCGCTCGAGATCCTCGTCGCCGATCAGGGCTACGGGTTCGGAGAGGGACCGAAGTCCTCCGGTCTAGGCGTTGGGTTGCGCGTGATTGCCGAGCTCGCCGACACCTTCAGCATCGATCCCGGCCGCGAGGCTGGCGTCGAGGTCCGGATGCGTTTCCTTCTGCGCTGAAGGCACCCCGCGGGGTGCGCGTCGCAAGTCGGATCCCGCCGGCCTCGGCATGGGTACCGCTTGGTGAGGGGGCGAAGCCGCTTGCGTACGACGGCGCCTTCACGCCGCGACACTCAGCAAGCTCACAGCGAACGCTCACGCCTGGGGGAGCAGCAGCGCCGATGCTGCTCCCATGAGCACCGTCGTCACCGCCCCGCCGGCCGCCGGCCACGACCGAGCCACCGTGCCGCGCGCCGACCGCCCCTCGCGTCGCCGGCGGATGCCGGCCAAGCCGCGTCCGCGGATCGTCGACGCGATGGGGGCGGTCGCGGGCCTGGGACTTGGCGTGGTTGTCGCGCTCGGCGTGAACGCGGAGAGTGCCGGGTCCCTCCGGGCGCCGGGGGGCTGGCTGACGGCCGGCGGCCGCGTCACCGGCCTGGTGGCGATGTACCTGATGATCATCGTCGTGCTGCTCGTGGCGCGCATCCCGGGTCTGGAGCGGGCGGTCGGCATGGACCGTCTCGTGGGCTGGCACCGCAAGCTGGGGCCGTGGCCGCTCTACCTCATCACCGCGCACGCGGCGCTGATCACCGTCGGCTACGCGCACGCCGCCCACGACGGCGTCCTGCACCAGCTCGGCCAGCTGCTGTGGACCTACCCCGGCATCCTCGCTTCCGCCGTCGGCTTCGTCCTTCTCATCGTCGCCGGCGTCACGTCCTACAAGAAAGCTCGCCGGCGGATGGCCTACGAGACCTGGTGGTCGGTGCACCTCTACACCTACCTGGCGCTGTTTCTCTCCTTCTCCCACCAGATCGGCACCGGCGCCTCGTTCGTCGGCCACCCCGCCACCGTCCTGTTCTGGAAGTCGCTGTTCTGGGGGACGGCCGCCGTGGTGCTCGCGTGCCGCATCCTGCTGCCGCTCTGGCGGTCGCTGCGCCACCAGGTCAAGGTGGTCGGCGTCACCCCGGCCGGACCCGGGATGGTGTCCGTCCTCCTGGAGGGCCGCCGCCTGGACCGCCTGCCGATCGCCGGCGGGCAGTTCCTCCAGTGGCGCTTCCTCAAGCCGGGCATGTGGTGGCAGGCGCACCCCTACTCGTTGTCCGCTGCGCCGAGCCGGCGCCATCTGCGCATCACCGTCAAGGCCCTCGGCGACCACAGTGCCCGGCTGCTGAGCCTGGAGCCCGGGACGCGCGTGGCCATCGAGGGGCCGTACGGCGCCTTCACTGCCGACCAACGGTCGACCGACCGGGTCCTGCTCGTCGGCGCGGGCGTCGGCACCACGCCGATCCGCGCGCTTCTGCAGGAGCTCCCGGAGGGCGTGGACGTCGTCGCGGTGCTGCGCGGATCAACCGCCGGAGAGCTTGCTCTGCGCGAGGAGATCATCCGCGACGTCGCGCGTCGCGGCGGGCAGGTGCATGAGCTCGTCGGCCCGCGCGAGCACGTGGACCTCTCCTCCGCCGGCCTGCTTCGCCTGGTTCCTGACATGCCCCATCGCGACGTCTTCGTCTGTGGCCCTGACGGCTTCACGCGCGCCATCACGGCCGCGGCCGCGGGCGCCGGCGTCCCCGAAGCGCAGGTCCATCACGAGACGTTCGACTTCTAGCTGATCCCAGCAACCTCACAGCCTGCTCTCCCGCCCCTGTCACCCACCCCGACCAAGCTGAAGACCATGAACCGCGCCCCGATCGTCCTGTCCGCCACCGCCGTCGGCCTCGCGGCCACGTTGAGCTTCCACGGGCACGCGCCGACCGCGGCCGGAGCTAGCGCAGCGGCCGTCACGTCCACCGCGACGGCCTCCAGCAGTCCGTCGACCGCTCAGACGGCGTCCGCGTCCACCACGAAGACGGTGACCAGCGCCGTTGAAGCCAACCAGTACGGCAACGTGCAGCTGAAAGTCACCGTCAGTGGCGGCAAGATCACGGCCGTCGACGCGCTCCAGGTCCCCCAGAACGACGGCAAGTCCGTGGAGATCAACAACTACGCCGTGCCGCTGCTGCAGGCCAGCGCCCTGCAGGCGCAAAGCGCGCAGATCGACGCGGTCAGCGGCGCCACCTACACGAGCGACAGCTACCAGCTCGCTCTGCAGTCGGCCCTCGACAAGGCCGGGTTCCCCGCCTCGTCCACGGCGACCTCGTAGCGCATGGCCGCTCCCGAACCGCACGTCCGCGAGATCATGGGCATGCCGATCATCGTCGACGTGCGTGATGAAGGCAATCACCGGCCGGCGATCGAAGCGGCGTTCGCGTGGCTCCGGTGGGTCGACGAGACCTTCTCGACCTACCGCGCCGACAGTCAGATCGCGAAGCTCAACCGTCAGGAGCTGCGCCTCGAGGATGCTCATCCCGCGGTTCGCGAGGTCCTCGCCGCGTGTACGGCGTTCCGTGCACGGACCGGGGGCGCGTTCGACGCGCATGCCGCCGGGCGGACCCCCGAAGCACGGGCGCGCCCCGGATGCGACGGGCGCCCGGGCGCGGTGGAACCCGCCGGGTACGTCAAGGGTTGGGCCGCGGCCGGCGCCATGGACCGCCTCGTCGCTGCCGGCGTGCAGCACGCCCTCGTCGACGCGGGTGGCGACCTGCTCGTCAAGGGCCGGCCGGCGGCCGGCGAGCACTGGCGTGTCGGGATCCAACACCCGATTGAGCATGCGCATGTCGCTGCGGTCCTCGAGGTGACCAACATGGCAGTGGCGACGTCGGGGACCTACCGCCGCGGCGACCACATCGTGGACCCGGGCACCGGAGCACCCCCGGGCGGCGTCCTGTCGGTCACGTGCGTGGGCCGCGACCTGCCGACCACCGACGCGCTCGCGACCGCGGCGTTCGCCATGGGTCCCGACGGAGCGCGGTGGCTGAGCGTCCAGCCCGACGTCGAGGCGATGGTCATCCTCGCCGACCAGACGGTCCTCACCACGCCCGGCTTCAACGCGCTCTGCGCTTGAGCGCAGTCCGCTCAGACCCAGCACCAGGGCAAACGCTCAAGAAGCGGCTCCGGTGCTGGGTTTGCACGATCTTAGGCGGAGAGACAGGGATTCGAACCCTGGGT
>JAOPZU010000529.1 GCA_025963955.1 Solirubrobacterales bacterium | reverse complement strand
TAGTCGCTCTGCCACCACAAGGACCACGGCGTAGCGACGCGGGCATGAGGACTGCCGATAGCGTCAGCAACCCGCACACCCGTAGCTGCGTCCTCAGCGATCCGCGCCAGCAGGAACTCGGTCAGGGTAGTCACCACCGCCCCCCTTCGGTGTGCCACGTGACTAGGTCCTGACTGATCAGCACCAGAAGCGCGATCACTCCCAGCGCGAGGCTCTGACCCAAGAGGCCGAGGGCAATACTGCCCACGATGGCGTGCGCCAGCGGCCAATCCACGCTTTGCCTCACTTGCCCGCCACCTTCTTCCACTTCTGCAACGTGGACGTGCTGACCCCGCTCGCCTTGGACAGTTCGGCGAACGAAGCGCCTTCCTCCAGGACGGCGACGAACTCAGCGCGCATCGCCGCTTCGGCCGCGTTCGCCTTGTCGACGACCTTCTGCAACCGGCGCATCTGAGCACCGGTCACCTCTCCGCGTGGACGGGCCATGCGCCTGACCGTATCGGTGCTGTTTCCCATGCGCCAATCGTATCGCGAACCGCCACGTAATCCTAGCGGCCACGACCATGAAACGAGGGATGCATGGCGATCCCCGCTGGCTGGTCTGCCGCTGAGTGGTCCGCCTACAAGGCGCAGATCCCGCTGGCGTCAAGGTGGGCGACCCGGATCTATGTCACCGACCTGAACCAGAAGCATCTGGTCGACGTCCCGATGGCCTCGTTCATCTCGGGCCAGTGGAACCTCGTCTCGGACGGCGACATCGACCGCACGTTTCAGGGCGAGTTCTTCGACGTCGGCGGCCACCTGGCGCCTCACTTCGACCCGGCTGTTGCTCCGGCGCGGCTGATCCAGGTCGTCCAGGGCACCTACGTGGACTCGCTGGCCCGCTGGCTGTGGGTTCCGACGTTCACCGGCCGGCCTCACGCGACCACCGACAACGGTGGCGGGTCCTACTCGATCGAGGCGCAGGGCAAGGAGTCGCTGCACAACCGCGGCGTCCCGGCTCGCGTGTTCCACAAGGGCGACCGGATCGTTGACGCGATCCGTAACTACCTGACTGCGACCGGCGAGCAGTTCATGTCGATCCCGTCGTCCTCGAGCATCACGAACCGGCTCAACTCGGACGTGAAGTTCGGTGGCGCGTCGGACCAGATGACCCCGCTCGCTGCCATGCGCAAGATCGCGGCGCTGGCGGGCTGTCAGCTGTACTGGACGGGTGCGGGCGTGGCGACCGTTCGCAAGTGGCCCGTCAAAACCGACCCGGTGTTCACGTGGGATCGCGAGACGGTTCTGTCTGAGCCGTCGTTCGGCACTGACCTGTCGACGCTGAAGAACCGCTGGACGGGTGGCGGCAAAGGCTCGCTGCGGGCCGACATCACCGCGACCGGCACCTACTCCCCCGCCGCGCTTGCTGTCGGTGGCGTCTCCTGGTCGGACATCGACTTCGGGGACGACGACGACTCGCTTACCTCGGCCGCGCTCAAGGCGTTCGGTGAGAAGCGGGTCAACGAGCTCGTGACGCTGGCGACGACCGTGCAGTGCGACGTCGTCCCGTTCCATGCGGTCGACCCGATGGACTACGCCGAGGTCCGCATCCCCGGCCGCACCGAGACCTGCACTATCCGCGACGCCTCCATCCCCATCGCGGGCGCGGAGACAGGCGCGTTGCAGGGTCCGAAGATGTCGCTCGGTTCGACGCACAACACCCGCCGCGGCTCTTACGGCTCAGTGCACCTGTCCGGGTCCACGCGCAAGCCGAAGAAGAAGCGCAGCCACCACTCGACGCGGAGGCACCGTTGATTCAGAAGGGCGTCCTGGACCGCGTCACCGCCACCAACCTCGGCACCGTCGTCTCGGCCGACCACTCCGCGGGCGTCACGCAGCTGCTGGTGGACTTCCTGGGCGACTTCGACGAGGCCGGCGGTTGGCTGCTGCTCAACGACGCACTGCTTGCCTACGGCGGGACCGACGAGGACAACTCGCTGATCCTGCTCGCATCACCCCTCCCTGCCGATGCAGTATCGGGCGACGAGGTGCAGGTGCTGACTGCGACGGGTGAGCCGCGGGTGTCGATCGAGGCGCACGTGATGATCGACGCTGGTGAGGAGTCGGTGCCGCACACCATCCACTCTGCGCTCGAGGGCCGCCTCACCGAGGACATGCAGCCCGGCTCGACGGTGCTGGTCGACACCTCCACCCGCATGGTCGTGGGCCGCGACAACGTGTCGGCGCAGTTGGACGGCAACTCGGTCTACAACCCGTACGTGACCCGCCGGGCAACCGTGGTCAGCATCCCCAGCGGCGGCACCATCTGGACGACCCTGACCGGTTGGACCGAATCAGTCACCCAGGGCGTGACGGTCGAGGCCGACGGGTCCTTGACGATCGTCTACCCGGGTTTCTACGTCACCGACGTGGCGCCTTCTTTCTCGGGCGCGAGCACGGCGGGCAACCGTTCGGCGCGCATCCTCATCAACGGCGCGGTCGCCGGCTACCTGTCCATCCCCGCGGATGCCAACGGGTCTACCGACGTCCCGGTGCGGTGCAGTCGCGTGCTGGCTCAGGGTGACAACATCGTCATCCAGGTCAACCAGTCCTCGGGCGCCGCACTCAACGTAATCGGCGGCAGCGGCATCTCGCCCAACTCGCTGTTCCGGGTGTCGCTGTGAGGTTCGACGGGGTTGTACTGGCGCGACCGAATGCTGACGAGGTGGACCTGTCGTCTGTGACGACCGCAGTCCGGACTGGCCCTGCTACGTGGGTCGCGCCGGGCGTGCTGGAGATCCCGTTCAACCGCGACCTGACCGCCACCGAGATCGCGGGCGTGCGGCAGCTGCTCGCCGCACCCACGGACGCCGCGGCCCAGTGGCGCCAACAGGTCACCGACTTCCTGGCCCTGACTTCACCCACGCCGACGCAGAGCGCCGATGCCATCCGCAGCCTGAGCCGCCTGGTTCTGGACCTGCTCGACCGAAACAAGTAGCGGCGCTCTCCGGCGGCACCGCCGAAGAACGCCTCCCCCCGCCGAACGGGCGCAACCGCGCGACGGGGGTCCGAGAAACCTAGGCCACTCACAGCCCCGGCACCAGAGGGCAGAACGGGGCGACCGTGGGCGACGACCCGCTCGACCGACTTGAATCACACGCCGTCCGCATGGGCAATCAGGTCACCTACGAACAGCAGAACCGCCGCGGCCTGTTGTGGGTGCACGCCTGCATCGGCGTCATCGCGGGTGCGCAGATGCTCGTCTACGGGTCCGCCACCACCATCGAGGCGACGCTAGGCATCTGGTCACGCGGCTTGATGGGCGCGCTTGGCATCGTCGGCGGCCTCTTCCTCGCGATCGGGTTGTCTCGGCGTCCGCGGTCCATCCCGTTCGAGGTTGCAGGGCTTGTCCTCGTGGGCGTGTGGGACCTGCTGATGACGGCTGGTCTGGCGTTGGCACGGTGGCGGCAGCACGACTGGCGCCCGATCCCGCTCCGCGAGGCCCTACCGCAGGGGTACGCCTCGGCCTACCCGGTCACCGTCTATGCGGGGTTGTTGGCGTTGATTGTCATTCACCTGCTGACCCTGCGCCGACTGACCCGATCGGGCGTCTGGAGTAGCGAACATGGCA
>JAOPZU010000014.1 GCA_025963955.1 Solirubrobacterales bacterium | reverse complement strand
GGGCGACCGCGCTCACCGTCCCGACCCTGAACGAGGCGGGCATCCTGCAGATCTCCCCGGCGTCCACCCTCGTCGGGCTCACGCGCACCACGGGAGCCGACAAGGGCGAGCCGGACAAGTACTACCCGGCCGGCGTCCGGACGTTCGGACGCGTCATCCAGCCCGACGACGTCCAGGCGCGGGCGCAGATCGACGACCAGCTCGCCGAGGGCTGCCGGTCCACCTTCCTCGTCCACGACCGCGAGGCCTACGGCAAGAGCCTGACGGACCTCGTGGAGCTGCTCGGCCCGGCGGCAGGGCTGCGCGTGGCGGGCAACGAGGGCATCGACCCGGACGCGCGCGACTACGCGGACCTGCTGGACAAGGTGGTGCGCAGCGGCGCGGACTGCCTGTTCCTCGGCGGAGTCGAGGAGCGCGCGGCCGTGGTGCTCTTCACGGAGCTGCACGAGGCCCAGCCCGGCCTGAAGCTCTTCGCGCCGAACGGCCTCGCGACGCCGTCGTTCGCGAAGGACCTCGGCGCGGGGCCCGCCTCGATGGTCCGGCTGACGAGTCCCGGACTGCCGGCCCGGCTGTACCCGGCGGCCGGGCGCACCTTCCTGCGCAGCTACCAGCGCCGCTTCGGCACCGAGTCCGGGCCCTACGGCATGTACGGCTACGAGGCGATGAAGCTCGCGCTGCTCGCCGTCGCCCGCGCCGGGGACCGCGGCAACGACAAGCGGTCCGTCGTGGCGGCGTTCTTCCGGATCCAGGACCGGCACTCGATCCTCGGCACGTATTCGATCGACCGCCGCGGGGACACGTCCCTCACACGGTACGGGCTGTACCGCGTCAAGGCCGGCCGGCTGGCCTTCGAGCGCCTGCTCGACCCGGCCGCGGGCTGACCACGGCGGGCGCGCACGCGCCACGCCATGGACCGGCGGGCGACGGTTGCCCCCACCGATTTGGCCCGGTGGAACGGGGCGAAACGATTTGGTGTGCCGTTTAGTCCTTTTATGACCGCGAGGCGATCCGCTCTCGACGAAAGTCGTTGACGGGACTCCTGTGCTTCTGCTTATGATGGCCATAAGTAGCGATTCCAAAGAGGAGGAATAACACTTGCGCTCAAGCGCGAAGGTGATGGTCGGGAGCCTGCTGGGCACCCTTGCAATCGGCGTCACGGCCTGTGGGTCGGACAGCAGCAGCAACACGACCGCGTCCACTCCGGCCGGCACCACCAGCACGGCCTCGGGCTCCGCGTCCGGCACCGTCGACGTCTACTCGAGCCTGCCGCTGCAGGGCGCCTCGAAGGACCAGACGAACGCCATGGTCGACGGCATCAAGCTCGCGCTGAAGGAAGCGGGCAACAAGGCCGGCGGCGTGAGCATCAAGTACCAGTCGCTCGACGACTCGACCGCCCAGGCCGGGAACTGGGACGAGCAGCAGGTCGGGGCCAACGCCCGCAAGGTCGCCCAGGACAAGAAGTCCGTCGCCCTCATCGGCGAGTTCAACTCGGGTGCGACGAAGGTGTCGCTGCCCATCCTGAACGAGGTCGGCATCGCGCAGATCTCCCCGGCGAACACCTACGTCGGACTGACGACGAGCGAGCCGGGCTCCGAGAAGGGCGAGCCGGCGATCTACTACCCGTCGCAGAAGCGGACCTACGCCCGCATCGTGCCGCGTGACACCGTCCAGGGCGGTGCGCTCGTCACGCAGATGAAGACCGACGGCTGCAAGGCCGTCGCGATGGCGAACGACAAGGACACCTACGGTGCCGGCCTCACCCGCGTCATCGGCATCAAGGCGAAGGAGCAGGGCCTGAACATCATCGGCGACACCGGCATCCAGCCGGACGCCGCGAACTTCCGGGGCTTCGCCTCGAAGCTCAAGGGCCAGAAGGCGGACTGCTTCTTCTTCGGCGGGGTCACCGCCAACGGCGCGATCCAGCTGTACAAGGACGTCAACGACGCCCTGCCGAACGCGAAGCTGTACGGCGGCGACGGCGTCTGCGAGTCCGGCTTCACGAACCCGAAGAAGGACGGCATCCCGGCCAAGGTCGGCAAGCTGTTCAAGTGCACGGTCGCGACCCTCGACCTCGCGTCGTACCCCGGTGGCAAGGCGTTCATCGACGCCTTCAACAAGGAGTACAACGATCCGAAGCCGGATCCGTACGCCATCTACGGCTACGAGGCGATGAAGCTGGTCATCGACACCATCAAGGGCGCCGGTCCCGACGGCACCTCGCGCGAGGGCTTCCTGAAGGCCCTGTTCGCCACCAAGGACCGTGACTCGGTCCTCGGCAAGTACTCGATCGACAAGAACGGCGACACCACGCTGACGGACTACGGTCTGTACGACGTGGGCCCGGACGGCAACCCGACGTACGCCTCCACCATCAAGGCGGCGGGCTAGCCCGAAGCTCGTCAGGACCCCACCGGCCGGAGCGGGCGCCCAGTGCGCCCACTCCGCCGGTGGGGATCCCGGCGCCGAGACCTGATTTGGCTACCACCGAAGCACCCACCACGCCGGCAGCCGCACGGCCGAAGCGCACCAACGACGCGATCCGCGAGCTCCTCTCCAAGTGGGGCCTGCTCATCGGTCTCGCCGCGCTGCCCGTCTACTTCGGGATCCACGATCTCACCGGCAGCCAGGGCGACCTGTCGCGCCTGGGCGAGAACATGGTCCGCGGGCTCTCCAACGGCTCCATCTGGGCGCTGATCGCCATCGGGTACACGCTCGTCTACGGCATCATCGAGCTCATCAACTTCGCGCACGGCGACGTCTTCATGATCGGCGCCTTCACCGCGTTCTCGTTCACCGGGACGATCGGCCTGACGCTCGTCACCGGCCCGCTCGGCCTCGTGTTCGGCCTCTTCCTGACGCTGATCATCACCATGATGGTCACCGGGTCGCTGAACGTGATGATCGAGCGCGTGGCCTACCGGCCGCTGCGCGGCGCTCCGAAGCTCGCGCCCCTGATCACCGCGGTCGGCTTCTCGTTCATCCTGCAGAACGTCGGCCTGCTGTGGCGCGGCGGCAGCCAGAAGAGCGTGCCGGACCTCATCAAGCACAACGACGAGGTCGTCAACCTCCTGGGCGTCCCGATCAACAACGGCGACGTGCTCGCCATCGGCGTGACGATCCCGCTCGTGATCGTGCTCACTGCGTTCATCACCCGGTCCAAGGTCGGCAAGGCCATGCGCGCCACCGCACAGGACCCGGACGCAGCGCGCCTGCAGGGCATCAACGTCGACACGACCATCTCGCTGACCTTCCTGATCGGCGGCATGATGGCCGGCGCCGCTGGTCTCATCTACGCCCTCTACCAGACCTCCGTCTCCTTCAACATGGGCTTCCAGGCCGGCCTGATCGCCTTCACCGCGGCCGTCATGGGCGGCATCGGCAACCTCAAGGGCGCCGTCCTCGGCGGTCTCGTCATCGGCGTCATCCAGGAGCTCGCGGACAACCGCATCGGCGGCCAGTGGGTCTCGGCCGTCGTGTTCGGCTACCTCATCATGATCATGATCTTCCGGCCCCAAGGGCTCATCGGCGAGCAGACGCGGGAGGCCGGGTAGATGGCCGCCGCCGATCCCTCCGTCACCGCGCCGAGCGCGCCGGCCCGCAAGCGCCGCGGCCTCGCGCTCCCCAGCGGCGGCCTCCCGAAGAACGTCAACCGGGCGCTCGTCGTGGCCGCGCTCGTCTTCGCGGTCGTGCTGCCGCTCTTCTTCGACCCCTCGTCCGGCTTCATCAACGACTGCGTCCTCGCGCTCGCCTACGTCGTCATGGCACTCGGGCTGAACGTCGTGGTCGGGTTCGCCGGGCTGCTCGACCTCGGCTACGTCGCGTTCTACGCGGTCGGCGCCTACTCGGTCGGCTGGTTCGCGTCGACCTTCTACTCGGACGCGGACTTCCACGTCGGGGTGACCTCGTTCGTGGAGCAGCTCCCGGGCGTCCACCTCAACTTCTTCATCGTCGTGTTCCTGGCGATGTTCCTCTGCGCGCTCGCGGGCATGCTCATCGGCCTGCCGACCCTGCGCCTGCGGGGCGACTACATCGCGATCGTCACGCTCGCGTTCGGCGAGATCATCTACCGCTTCGCCGTCAACGGCGACGAGATCCACCTGTTCGGCAAGAACTACCCGCTCACCGCCGGCCAGCAGGGCATCGGCCCGCTGGACAAGCCGAAGCTGCCGTTCATGAAGGAGCCGCTGAGCGCCCTGCAGCTGCGGCCGTGGTACTGGATCGCGCTCGGCATGGTCGTCATCGCGCTGCTCGCGGTGGTGGCGGTGCGGGACTCGCGCCTCGGCCGCGCGTGGATCGCGATCCGCGAGGACGAGATCGCGGCGGCGTCGATGGGTGTCCCGCTCGTCAAGACGAAGCTGCTCGCGTACGCCATGGGCGCCGCGCTCGGCGGCATGGCCGGCTCGTTCCTCGGCTTCTTCGCCACGACCGTCAACGCGAACTCGTTCAAGTTCTCGTTCTCGATCTTCGTGCTGTCGATGATCATCCTCGGCGGCCTCGGGTCCATCTGGGGCGTCGTGCTCGGTGCCGTCGCCTTGACGTTCATCAACTACTCGCTGATCCCCGACGTGCTGAACGGCGTCCCGGGGAAGATCGGCCTGGACTTCCAGCTCGACCAGCTCTCGTTCGGCATCTTCGGCTTCCTGCTCGTGATCGGCATGGTCCTCAAGCCCGAGGGCCTGCTGCCCGAGCGACGACGGAAGATCGAGCTGACCGAGGGCATCGGCGCCGACGAAGCGCTGGAGGCCCCACGCACATGAGTTCCGACAAGGTGGACCTCGAAGCGGCTCCGGCCCCGGCCGGCCCGACCGGCGAGAAGCTGATGGTGGTGGACGGCGCGTCGAAGATCTTCGGTGGCCTGGTCGCCGTCAACGACGTGTCCTTCTCGATCCCCGAGAAGGCGATCGTCTCGATCATCGGCCCGAACGGCGCGGGGAAGACGACGTTCTTCAACCTGCTGACCGGGCTCTACCGCCCGACCTACGGCACGATCTCCTTCGGCGGCAAGGAGATCACCGGCACCCGCCCGGACAAGATCACCTCGCTCGGCATGGCGCGGACGTTCCAGAACATCCGCCTCTTCGGCACGATGAGCGCCGTCGAGAACGTGATGGTCGGGCAGCACTCGCGGATGAAGGCCGGTCTCGCCGGCTCGATCCTGCGCCTGCCCGGGCAGCGCAAGGAGGAGGCGCGCGTCCGCGCGAAGGCCCGCGAGATGCTCGAGTTCGTCGGGCTGCGCCGCGCCGTCCTGGACGAGATGGCGATCAACCTGTCCTACGGCGACCAGCGCCGGGTGGAGATCGCGCGCGCGCTGGCCTCGGAGCCGAAGCTGCTGCTCCTCGACGAGCCGACCGCCGGCATGAACCCGTCCGAATCGGAGAACCTGACGCAGTTCATGCGCCGTCTCCGCGACGAGCTCGGACTCTCCATCCTGCTCATCGAGCACGACATGAAGGTCGTCATGGGCGTCTCGGAGTACGTGACCGTCCTGGATCACGGGGAGAAGATCTCCGAAGGACTCCCCGCCGCCGTCCGCGCGGACCCGCGCGTCGTCGAGGCCTACCTCGGAAAGCAGGGCTGACCCGTGGCGTTCCTCGAAGTCGACGACATCCACACCTACTACGGCAACATCGAGGCGCTGAAGGGCGTCTCGCTGAAGGTCGAAGAGGGGGAGATCGTCACCCTCATCGGCTCCAACGGCGCCGGCAAGTCCACGACGCTGCGGTCGATCTCCGGTCTCACGCCGATCCGCACCGGCGCGATCCGCTTCGAGGGCCAGGACATCTCGAAGACGGCACCGCAGAAGATCGTCGCGCTCGGGATCTCGCAGTCCCCCGAGGGCCGCAAGTGCTTCCAGCGCATGACGGTCCGCGAGAACCTCGACCTCGGCGCGTACCTGCGCAGCGACAAGCCCGGCATCGCGGAGGACATGGACCGCATCTTCGACCTCTTCCCGCGCCTGAAGGAGCGGGAGAAGCAGAAGGCGGGCACGATGTCCGGCGGCGAGCAGCAGATGCTCGCCATCGGTCGCGCGCTGATGTCCAAGCCCCGGCTGCTGCTGCTCGACGAGCCCTCGATGGGGATCGCCCCGATCCTCGTGGACCGGATCTACGAGACCGTCGTGGAGATCAACAAGCAGGGCATGACGATCCTGCTGGTCGAGCAGAACGCCAACTACGCGCTCGGCGTCTCCAACCGCGGCTACGTGCTGGAGACCGGGGCGGTCGCGCTGAGCGACGCCTCGGAGAACCTGCGCACCAACCCCGACGTCCAGAAGGCGTACCTCGGAACATGACGCTCCTCGCACTCATCGGGGTCAAGGCCCTGTACCTGCTGTTCGTCTGGCTGGCGGCGGCGATCGCCGGCGCCTGGCTCTCCGAGCGCAAGGGCTACGGGGAGAAGGCGGGCCTGGCGAGCGGCCTGCTGCTCACCTTCGTCGGCCCGCTCATCTGGCTGCTGATCCCCGCCAAGGCGCACTCGCGCTGGAAGACCGAGGGGCCGTTCCCGAAGCGCCAGTCCGCCTAAGCGGGCGCTCACATCGGGGTGTTCCGAGCGTTCGACCCTCTACATTGGGGCGATGAACGACGACGCCGCGCGGCAGCCGGCCGACGACGCGAGCCAGCGGGGCCAGCGGCCCGGGCAGGCGCCCGCCCCCGACCCTTCTCGCACCCCGTGGCGCGTGGAACCGGCTCCGGACGGCCGCGGCACCCCCGAGAAGAGCGGGAAGGGCGGCAAGACCGGGCGGCCCAAGCCGCCGGCCGGCATGAGCTGGCAGCGCTTCGGAGCGCTGCTGCTGGCGCTGTTCGCCCTGAACTTCTTCCTGACGACGCTGCTGCCGGGCGGCGAGCGGCCGGCGCGCATCTCCTACTCGCCCGTCTTCCTCAACCAGGTGAAGGCCGGCAACGTCAAGGAGATCTCCTCACGCGGCGAGACCGTCTCCGGGAAGTTCCGCGAAGCGTTCGACCCGCCCGGGAAGAGCGGGAAGACGAAGAAGTTCACCACGGAGCTGCCGACCTTCGCGGTCAACGGCAGCGCGCTCTCCAAGCTGCTGGAGCAGAACAACGTCGAGATCAACGCGGAGTCCCCTAACCAGGGCCGCAGCCTCGTCGCGACGCTCCTGATCTCGCTGCTGCCGACGCTCCTGCTGATCGGCGTCTTCGTCTTCATCGCGCGCCGCATGGCGGCGAGTGCCGGCGGCGGGCTCGGCCAGCAGTTCGGCCGCAGCAAGGCCAAGCGCGTCGAAGCCGGTACGACCCGCACGACGTTCAACGACGTCGCCGGGATCGAGGAGGCGAAGGAGGAGCTGATGGAAGTCGTCGACTTCCTCCGCAACCCCGACAAGTACAAGAAGCTCGGCGCCAAGATCCCGCGCGGCGTGCTGCTCTCGGGTGCCCCCGGCACCGGGAAGACGCTGCTGGCCCGCGCCATGGCCGGCGAGGCCGAGGTGCCGTTCTTCAGCGCCTCCGCCAGCGAGTTCATCGAGATGATCGTCGGCGTCGGCGCCTCCCGCGTCCGTGACCTCTTCGACGAGGCGAAGAAGGCCGCGCCCGCGATCATCTTCATCGACGAGCTCGACGCGATCGGCCGCGCCCGTGGCGGGGGCGGCGGCATCGGCGGTCACGACGAACGCGAGCAGACGCTCAACCAGGTGCTGACGGAGATGGACGGCTTCGACCCGTCCCTCGGCGTCATCGTCCTGGCGGCGACCAACCGCCCGGAGATCCTGGACAGCGCGCTGCTGCGGCCCGGCCGCTTCGACCGCCGTGTCGCCGTCCAGTCCCCGGACAAGATCGGCCGTGCGCAGATCCTCGAGGTGCACACCCGCTCGGTCCCGCTGGAGAAGGACATCGACCTGGAGGGCATCGCGGCGTCCACGCCCGGGATGGTCGGCGCGGACCTCGCGAACCTCGTCAACGAGGCGGCGCTGCTGGCGGCCAAGCGCGGGCACGAGCGCGTGCAGCTGACCGACTTCACCGACGGCCTGGAGAAGGTCATCCTCGGCGCGGAGCGCCGGGTCGTCATGAGCGACGCCGAGCGCGAGCGGACCGCTTACCACGAGGCCGGACACGCGCTGGTCGGCATGCTCACCAAGGGTGCCGACCCCGTCCGGAAGATCTCGATCATCCCGCGCGGTCAGGCGCTCGGCGTGACGCTGTCCGCCCCGGAGGCCGACCGCTTCAACTACGACCAGGCGTACCTGCGCGGGAAGATCCTCGTGGCGCTCGGCGGGCGCGTGGCGGAGGAGGTCGTCTACGGGACGATCACCACTGGTGCCGAGTCCGACATCCAGCAGCTGACGAACATCGCCCGCGGCATGGTCGTGCGGTGGGGGATGAGCGAGGCGATCGGACCGATCGCCGTGGAGGCTTCGCAGGCCAACGGCATGCTGCTCCCCGGGACCGACGGCGTCTCCCAGGCGACGCAGCAGCTCATCGACACCGAGGTGCGCCGCATCGTCGACGAGGCCCATCACGACGTCACGATCCTCCTCACGGAGCACCGCGACCAGCTCGAGCAGCTGACGCAGGAGCTCCTGAAGGTCGAGACGCTCGACGAGAAGGAGGCGTACATCGCCGCGGGCGTCGAGCGCCGGCGCAGCGGGGAGAACGCCCCGACCCACCAGCCCTCGACGGGTCAGCCGCCGTCGGCCCCGCTGGAGGAGCCGGCGGAGGTCTAGGGCAAAGCCTCGCCTGACGGCTCGGCTTTCCCATGGCGCTTCCTCGGCTGCGCCGCGGAAGGCGCCCGGGGACTTGCCCGGGCGCTCGGGAACCGGGCAACTCCGGGTGGGGCTACTCCTTGCCCAGAGCGCTCGCGAGCGCCTGGTCGAGGTCCGCGTACTTGAACGCGTAGCCCTCGGCGAGCGCCCGCTTCGGCACGGCGCGCTGGCCCTCAGTGACGATCTCCGCCATCTCGCCGTAGAGCAGCTTGATCGCGAAGGCCGGGACGGGGGAGAAGGCCGGGCGATGCAGGGCCTTGCCGAGGCGCTTGGAGAACTCCTTGTTCGTCACCGGCTCCGGGGCCGAGCCGTTGTAGGGCCCGGACCACTCGCCGTCGATCGCGGCCAGGTACAGCCCGACGATGTCGTCGAGGTGGATCCACGGGATGTACTGCCGGCCGCCGGCGACGGGCCCGCCGACGCCCGCCTTGAACGGCGGCAACATGGTCGCGAGCGCGCCGCCCGTCTTGTCGAGGACGACACCCGTGCGGATGTGGGCGACGCGGACGCCGAGCTCGGCGGCCTTGTCCGCCTCGCGCTCCCAGCGGACGCAGACGTCGGCCAGGAAGTCGTCGCCGGCGGGTGAGTCCTCCGGAACGCGCTCGTCGCCGTGCTTGCCGTAGTACCCGACCGCGGAGGAGGAGATGAGCGCCTCCGGCCGCGGCGACGCCGCCTCGATGCCGGCGACCAGGTTGCGCGTCCCGGTCTCGCGGGAGTCGAGGATCGCCTGCTTGCGTGCGGCGTTCCAGCGCTGCGCGACCGGCTCGCCCGCCAGGTGGACGACGGCCTCGCGCCCCGCCAGCGCCTCGGTGGGCGCGGGCTCGTTGAGCGCGTCCCACGTGACGGCCTCGACGCCGAGCATCTGCGAGGCCTTCTCCGCGTTGCGGGACAGGACCGTGACCTGGTCCCCACGGTCCTTCAGGGTGGCGACCAGCCGCTGTCCGATGAGCCCGGTCGCGCCGGTGAGTGTGACGTTCATACCGGGGATACGACCACTGCGCCGTCCCGGGATCAAGGCGCAGCGACAGTATTCCCGCAGTGGCGCCGCTCAGGCGCGCAGGCGCTCCACGTCGGCGGCGGCGAAGCCGATCGCGTGGTCGTCCGCCTTGGCCGCGCCCGAGGCGCGGGCCTCGTCCGCCACGGCGGCGGCGACGGCAGGCGCCACGTCGCGGTTGAAGACCGAGGGGATGATGTAGTCCTCGCGCAGCTCGCTGTCGTCGACGATCCGCGCGATGGCGCGGGCGGCGGCCATCTTCATCTCCTCGGTGATCTGCGCGGCGCGCACGTCGAGCGCGCCGCGGAAGACCCCCGGGAAGGCGAGGACGTTGTTGATCTGGTTCGGGTAGTCCGAGCGGCCCGTCGCGATGATGCGCGCGTAGGGCGCGGCCTCCTCGGGCGCGACCTCCGGGTTCGGGTTCGCCATCGCGAAGACCATCGCGTCCTTGTTCATCGCGGCGAGCGCCTCGGCCGGGAAGATCCGCGCGCCGGAGAGTCCGATGAACAGGTCGCAGCCGTCGAGGGCGTTCACCGGCGGGCCGGCGATGCGGCTCGGGTTGCTCGTCTCGGCGTACCAACGCTTGATCGCGCTCATCGAGCCGTCGGCGTAGTCCGGGCGGTCCACGGAGAGCAGGCCCTTGGAGTCGGCGCCGATGATGTCGCGCACGCCTGCGGACTGGAGGATCTTCGTCACGGCGACGCCGGCGGCGCCGAGTCCCGTGACGAGCACCTTAAGGTCCATCAGGTCGCGCCCCGTGAGCTTGCACGCGTTCAGCAGCGCGGCGAGGACGACGATCGCGGTGCCGTGCTGGTCGTCGTGGAAGACGGGGATGTCGAGCTCGGCCTTCAGCCGGTCCTCGATCTCGAAGCAGCGCGGCGCGCTGATGTCCTCGAGGTTGATCCCGCCGAAGCCGGGCGCGATGCGCCGGACCGTCTCGATGATCTCCTCGGGGTCCTTCGTGTCCAGCACGATCGGGAAGGCGTCGACGCCCGCGAACTCCTTGAAGAGCATGCACTTGCCCTCCATGACCGGCATGGAGGCCTCGGGGCCGATGTCGCCGAGGCCGAGGACCGCGGTGCCGTCGGAAACGACAGCCACCGTGTTGCGCTTGATCGTGTACTGGAAGGCCTTGTCGCGGTCCTCGTGGATCGCCATGCACACGCGCGCGACGCCCGGGGTGTAGGCCATCGACAGGTCGTCGCGGGTGCGCAGCGGGGACTTGTTGTGCTGCTCGATCTTGCCGCCGACGTGGAGCAGGAAGGTGCGGTCGGTCGTGTCGACCACGCGGGCGCCGTCGAGCTCGTCGATCGCCTGCGTGATCGCGTCCCAATGGCCCTGGTCGGTCGCGTCGACCGTGATGTCGCGCAGCAGCGTCTGGTCGCCGACCTCCACCAGGTCGACGGCGCCGATGACACCGCCGGCCTTGCCGATGGCGGACGCGACCTGCCCGAGCATCCCGGGCTTGTGGTCGATCTCGACACGGATCGTCAGGGAGTACTGGGCGGAGGGAGTCGTGGCCACGGTCGGCGAAACATATCTTTCGAGGGGGTCCGACCTTCGGCCGCCCGACGGTCAGCAGGACGGACCGTGAGCGGTCCCCCGCGGCACCCGCGCGCACTACGATCGGGTGCATGAGCAAGTGGACGGCAGCCGAACTCCCCGGGCAGAGCGGGCGCACCGTGATCGTCACGGGAGCCAACAGCGGCATCGGGTTCGCCGCCGCCAGGGCGCTCGCCTTCGCCGGGGCGGACGTGGTCCTGGCGGTGCGGAACGTGGCCAAGGGGAAGGAGGCGGCCGAGCGCATCGGCGCCCGCGCCACCGTGCGGGAGCTGGACCTCGCGTCCCTCGACAGCGTCCGCGCGTTCGCCGCCGCGTGGGACGGGCCGGTCGACGTGCTCATCAACAACGCCGGCGTCATGGCGGTCCCCGAGACGCGGACGGCCGACGGGTTCGAGATGCAGATCGGGACGAACCACCTCGGGCACTTCGCGCTGACCGGACTGCTGCTGGACCGCATCACCGACCGCGTCGTGACGGTCTCCAGCGGGGCCCACCGCATCGGCAAGATCCGCCTGGACGACTTGAACTGGGAGTCCGGCTCCTACCAGCGGTGGGGCGCCTACGGCCAGTCCAAGCTCGCGAACCTACTGTTCACCTTCGAGCTGCAGCGGCGGCTGGCGGCGACCGGGTCCGCGGTGCGCGCGACGGCCGCGCACCCGGGCTACGCGGCGACGAACCTGCAGTTCCACACCGCCTCGATCCAGGACCGGATCATGGGGATCGCGAACAAGCTGCTGGCCCAGAGCGCCGAGATGGGCGCGCTGCCGACGCTGTTCGCCGCGACGCAGGACATCGCCGGCGGCTCGTACGTGGGGCCGGACGGGCTCGGCGAGCAGCGCGGGCACCCGCACCTGGTCGGCTGCACCGCCTCGGCGCAGGACCCGGAGGTGGCGCGGCGGTTGTGGGCCCGCTCCGAGGAACTGACGGGCGTGAGGTACGGCTTCGCGCCGGCTCCGGCCTGATCGGCCCGTCCGCCGGACAGCCGTCCGCGGAGGTTCCCGGCCGCTTCCGGCCGGGTAGGGCGCGGGGATGGCCACCGCCTCCCGCCGTTCCGTCGTTCCCGACGTCGCTCGCTTCGCCGTGGACGTCCTGCGGGTGGAGGAGGAGATGGCCTACGTCGAGGGGCGCTGGTCCGGGATCCGTGGCATGCGCTTCCTGCGCCCGACCCTCGTCCTGGGCGACCGGGCGACCCTGGCGTCACTCGAGCACAAGCCGTGGGCGCCCCGCGAGGACCGGCCGTGGATCGCGACCTTCCCCTGGGACGGCACGCGGGAGGATCTGGCCCGCGCCTCCCTGGAGGTCGCGCCGAGCCTCGTCGTCCCGCTGGGCCCTGACGCGGCGGCCCCGCCGGAGCCCGCCGCAACCGCCCCGATGCGGGCGGTCGACTACGTCCCGGAGTTCGCGCCGGTGGTGCGCGCGCCGGCGTCGCCCTCCGATCCGCCCGCGCCCGCGCTCGACGTCGTGGTCGAGGGCGGCGGCGAGATCCACCGGACGCGGGTCGCCGAGGCGGAGC
>JAOPZU010000051.1 GCA_025963955.1 Solirubrobacterales bacterium | reverse complement strand
TGGCCGAGCTGGGCTACGCCGCCGGACTGGGTCTGCGGTGCTTCGGCATCCGCAGCGACCTGCGCCAGGCGGGCGAGGCCGGCGTGCCGGTCAACCTGCAGGTCGTCTCCTTCGTGGCCGCCAGCGGCGGGACGATCGAGGCGTCGCTCGACGCGCTGCTCGTGCGCCTGCGCGAGGACCTGGCGGACTGACGCGCGGCGGCGATCAGCCGCCGTGCAGCTGCACGTGGTCGGCCTCGGCGGCGCCGGCGAACGGCCGGGTCAGGCCGTAGGCGTTCAGCGTCGCCTCCGGCACGCCCTCGAGGCCCGGCGTGTCCGACGCCTCGCCGCGGGTGTGGGGGTCGTTCGCGAAGCCGCCGACCTCGACGGAGTGCTGCGGCGTCCGGTAGCCGGACAGGCCGATCAGGTGCAGGTGCAGCGCCTTGCCCATGACGTCCAGGCGCGCGGCGATGCGCGGCGTGTCCCCGACGCTGTAGTTCGTGCCCGGCGCCTGGAAGAAGCCGTAGGCGCCGCTGTGCGGGGACCACGGCGGGGCCCCGCCGGAAGGCAGGCCCGGTCCCTGGCCGATGCTCGCGGAGCTCGCGCTGATACCCGGGTTGGCGCGTGCCTGGATCGTGGCCAGCTGCTTCTCGAGCCTGCCCCGGGTGTGGCGCAGCGCGGTCAGCTGAGCGCTCTTGCGGGACTTGGAGCGGACGTAGACCAGCTGCTTCTGGACGACCGCGAGCTTGAGCTGGGCGATCTGGTCGCGCTGGGCCTGCAGGGCCTGGGTCACGTGCTCCTGCGTCAGCTCGAGCTTCGCGAAGCGCCGGGTCTCCCGGCCGACCCGGGTGCGGGCCGCCTTGACCTCGCCGGCGATCTGCGCGTTGTGCTGCGCGACCTCCTTGAAGCGGTCGGCGGTCTCCAGCAGGTCGGCGAAGCCGTGCGCGTGCAGGACGACGTCGACGAGGCTCGGCCGGGGCGCCTCGTACTGGGCGACGAGCTGGTGGGCGAGGATCCGGCGGTCGCGCACGTAGCTCAGGCGCAGCGTCGTCAGGTGGGCGCGGGACTCGCGGAGGCGGCGCTGCAGCTCGGCCAGCTGCGCCTGCTCGCCGTCGAGGCTGCCCTGCAGGCCGGCGAGGCGCTCGCGCAGGTCCGAGATGCGCCCGTCGAAGCCCTCGATGACCTGCTTGTCGGCGTTGATCGAGGACTGCAGCTGCTTGTCCTTCTGCTGCGAGGCCCCGATCTGGTTCTGCAGGTCGGCCACGGCGGGCGCGACCGGGACGAGCGCACAGCCGGCGAGGGCGAGCAGCGCGAGGGAGCGGCGGGGTGCGCGGCAGCGGACGCGGACGCGGGAAAAGGAAGACGGACGGGCCATGGTGTCGTGGGTGCTGCGGCGGCCGTGAGCAGGCCGGGCCGCGACCATAGCGGCGCCCCACCCGCGTTCCCGGCAGTCCCGTTGCAGGACCTTCGGTAGCCTCGCGACGGTGCAGCTCCCGCATGTCCTGCGCCGTGCCACGCCGGCCGGCCTGAAACACAACGTGCGGCTGCGCGCGGCGGCGGTCGGCGCGGGCGTCATCCCGCCGCGGGCGATGCACTCCGAGGAGGAGGCGGCGCTCCTCGAGCGCCTCTGCCGCGGGCGCGCGCGGGTTGTCGAGCTCGGCGTCTACGAGGGCGGCTCGGCCGCCCTGCTGGCGGGCTGGGTGGACGCGGGGACCGACCTGCATCTCGTCGACCCGTTCGGCGAGCATCCGGACGCGCTGCCGGCCGGGTGGGGGGCGCTGGAGGCGGCGACGCGACGCGTCGTCGCGCGGGCCGCGAAGGCCCGGCCGGAGGCTGCCGGCCCCGTGAACGTCCACTGGCACGTGGCCCTCAGCCAGGATCTCGCCGCGACGTGGCAGGCGCCCATCGACCTGCTGTTCATCGACGGGGACCACTCCGAGGCGGGCTGTCGCCGCGACTGGGACGGCTTCCACGGGAAGGTCTCCGCCGACGGCGTCGTGCTCATCCACGACTCGCGGCTCGGGCAGCCCGGCGGGCGGGGCCTGCCGGGACCGACCGCGGTCGTCGACGGCCTGTTCCGCGGGCCGGGCGCGCTCGCCGGGTGGCGGATCGTCGACGAGGTCGACCGCACCACCGTGGTGGCGCGGAGCTGAACGGTGGTGTGGGCCTCCCGCGTGCGCTCCACGCACGCAGGACGCCGCTCATGCGGGCCGGACGGCCCGCGGGCAGCTAGTAGCCCAGGCGGTCCAGCACGCTGTTGGTGGCCGGCTGCTTCTTCTTCTTGCCCTTGGCCTCGTCGGCCGGGGCGGGCGCCGGCGTCTCCTCGGCCGTGGCCGTGTCGCCACCGCCGCCGAAGGCCGCGAGGATGGCGGGGTCCATCCGGACCTTCGCGCTGACGTGGCCGTCGCGCGCCTTCGCCATGTCCTCCTTGGAGATGCGGTCGTTGCTGTTGCGACGCTCGGCCTGCTTCTTCGCCCGCTCCTCGTCGCGCCGCTTGGCGTTGCGGATCCAGGACTGACGCTCGGCCGCGTCCTCCTTGGAGAGCGTCAGCGCCCAGAGGTCCTGGACGTCGGCGATCGCGATCTGCTGCGCCGCGAGGGCCTTGCCGATCTTGCCCGCGCTGAGCGAGCCGGCGGAGATGGCGCGGGCACGGACGCGGAAGTCGCCGTCGGCCGCGACGATCTCCGAGAGCTGGTCGCGCTCCTTCTGGGCGAGCTCCCCGAAGGCGTCGCGCAGCGCGGTGCGCTTGCCGTGGATCTCGACGATCGTGCGGGCCGCTTCGCGCAGCTCGTCGAAGGGCAGCGGGCCCTTCTCGCGCGGCGGACGCGGAGCCCTGCTCGGCTTGCCGCCGCCACCGCCACCGCCGCCCTGGCGCGGGCCGCGACCGGCCCCGCCACCGCGACGCTGCTGGCCGGCACCGGCCGGGACTCCCTCGCCCGTGGGGGTGAGGTCGACCGCGACCGGGACGCCGTCGACGTTCGCGGCCTTGACGCCCCAGGCCTTGGCCACCTTGGAGCCGCCGCCACCGCGGGAGC
>JAOPZU010000415.1 GCA_025963955.1 Solirubrobacterales bacterium | reverse complement strand
GTCATCCTGCGCGGAGAGCGAACACACGTTCGTATCGTCCAAGATGTCCGTCGCTGCCTGCTCCAGTCGCAAGCCGACAGCGATCAGCCGTGACGCGCCGGCGTCGCGTAGCCGTGACACCGGCCGTAGCACCTGGCCGCGTGCCCCACGCCCGCTCGAGACGAGCGCGCGAGCCGAAGCCGAGCGCGATGAGCGGGAGGCGGGCGAAGGCCGGCGGGGAAGCACCACGCCGCCCGCGCCCTGGTACTGCGGTGCCGCGTGGCACCACGCCCCGCGCGGACGCGAGGGGGTAGACCCCCCTTGATGCGCGCGTGCGCGGTAGGAGTCCCTTGGCCGGCACACGCTGGGAGCTCTCAGCGCGGCAGTTGTCCGGCGGTGGCGCGAGGCTGCTAGTCGCAGCTCGCCCCGCGGATCACGCGCGAGTAGTAGTCGCCGGCGCGGCCCACGCGTCCCCGGATGCGCACGCGTCCGTGGCAGTACCCACCATCCGCGAAGGAGGCGCTCCACGTGCAGGCCCACTTCTCGTAGAGGTAGCCGGACTGGTAGGGCCTGAACTGTGGTTGGCAGAACGCCTCGACGTCCGAGTACTCGAACCCCAGCGTGTCGCCGTAGCGCGTCGTCGCGTCGTCGGCGGCGTTGCTCTGGGCAGTGGCGCGCGAGAGGAAGCGCTCGGCCTGAGCGTTGGCGGCTGTGGCAAAGGTGAGGGTCAGTGCCGCCGCGGACGCCAGAAGAAAGCCGCGCCCCTTCACGACAGCCACGATGTCGCGAGTTCGCCGGCGAGGGCCTGCTCCCGTCCGAGCGCGTCGAGCAGTTCCTGCCGCTCGGGCGAGCCGTCGCCGGGAAGCGTCCCGGACGCGAGCACTGCGTCGCGTGCCACCGCGAGGCGCGGTTCCATCGCCGTAGCGGCCTTAGCGCGCAGCGCGTCCCACCACGCGGGCAGATCGTCGAGGCCGGCGGTGCGCATGTCCCGGCCGAGCACGGTCAGCACGCGGCCCTCGGCTTGATCACGGGCTTCCTGCGCGCGGAGGAGGTCGTCGAGGGCGACGGTAAAGCGGTGCTGCGGTGACGCGGGCATCTGGCTGCTTTCAGCAAGAGGGTGAGCGGTCGTCTCGACGCCATACCGGGGCCACCTACTGGGTGTTCGCCCTCGCACGGCCGGGAGATCAAGCGCAAGTGGACCACGATTGGTCGCGGCTGAACAGGTTGCGCCCGTCAACCCCCGGCGGAACTTGAAGCCAGCGCCGAACACTCGGCCGCGAAGTAGGCGCGTTGCCGCTACTCGAGGGCAACGGGGGTGAACGGAAAAGAGCTGAGCGAAACGGAGGTGCAACGGGCCAACCGATCAGCGACTACCGCAGCGTCCGAAACCGCGAAAATTGCGAAAAGACCGAGTACAACCGGTCCATGCGCCATCACCCTCTCCTCGTCGCCCGTGCCGAGCGCGGCCTCTCGCAGGCCGATCTGGGCCGGCTCACTGGTCTCAGCGATTCCGCGATCTCGCGGATCGAGCGCGGCGGTACGCCCCACGCCGCGAACCAGGTCCGCATCGCTCGCGCCCTCGGGGTCCGCGCCGAGGACATCTTCCTCGGCGCGCCTGATCGAGTCGCCTTGGCGAGCTGACCCACTTAGAACGCAGAAGGCCCCGGGGGTGAAGGCCCGGGGCCTGAGTTCTGCATGACCCCTCCAAATCTCTACGAAAGGGGGAGCTAATGCTTCCCGAATCATCGCAGGTCCCAAGCAGTGCTGCAGCAACTGTCCGCGTCACAGGCGTGACATCAGCCGTGACACCGCCCGACGTCCGCGGGGCGTTCCGCGCTGCCGCACAGGCACAGCTCGCGGTAGCGGTCAACCACCCCGACGCCCTCATGCTCCTCGCTCGAGCTCTCGCGGAGCGCGGGGTTGCGGTGTTCCCGGTCAACGGCAAGAAGCGGCCGCTCACGGCACGCGGGTTCCTCGACGCGAGCACGGATCTCGACACGATCACGCGACGGTGGCGCTTCGCGTGGCGGATGAAGGGCGCGCGCATCGCGACGGCCACCGGTGGCGGCGTGACGGTCGTCGATGTGGACCCGCGACACGGCGGCACGGCGGACCCGCGTCTGCCGGCCACCCTCACGGTCTCCACCATGAGCGGCGGGGTGCACCTGTACTTCGCCGGCGACGGGGCAGTGCCATGCTCGGTGTCCCGACTGGCTGCCGGCGTCGACGTGCGCGGCGAGGGCGGGTACGTCGTGATCCCGCCGAGCGCGGACTACGCCGTGCTGCGGGACCTGCCGATCGCGCGCATGCCCGACTGGCTGGTGGACCTGGCTTGCACACCGGGCGGCGGGGTCAGCCGTGGTGGCGCGGTGACGCGCGGGGGCCCGATCGTGAAGCTGGGCGAGCGCATCGCGGCAGGCTCGCGCAACGCCGGCCTGGCCTCGGTCACGGGGCAGCTCCTGGATCGCGGGTGGGAAGGCGGTCAGCTGGAGGAGCGGGTGCTCGCCTACAGCAAGCAGCTCGTGGACCCGCCGCTCGGTGAGGCTGAGGTGCGCCGGATCGTCGCCTCAGT
>JAOPZU010000408.1 GCA_025963955.1 Solirubrobacterales bacterium | reverse complement strand
TGGCGGTCGCGCGTCCGACGCGGGTGCTGGCGGTGGCCGCCGCCTTCGCGGTCGTGGGCTGGGGCCTGGACACGCAGGCCTCCGTCGAGTCCGACATCCAGAAGCTCGTGCCGCCGAATCTCCCGGCGCTGCAGGACCTGAACCGCCTGGAGCAATCGACGGGCGTCGGCGGGGAGATCGACGTGCTCGTCACCAGCGACAAGCTGACCGACCCGTCCACGCTGAAGTGGATGGCGGCCTACCAGCAGCGGCTGACGAGGATCTACGGCTACACCTCCGATCAAGGCTGCGGGCGGGCGGAGCTGTGTCCCGCCTTCTCGCTGCCGGACCTGTTCCGGTCCGGTTTCAAGGGGCAGACGAAGGCGTCGATCGAGACGCTGCTGGACGCCGTCCCGCCGTACTTCTCGCAGGGCGTGCTCACGGCGGACCGCAAGACGGCGACGCTCGCCTTCGGGGTGAAGCTGATGTCGCTCGGGCGGCAGCAGGAGGTCATCGACCGGATGAAGCGCGAGCTCGACCCGCCGGCCGGCGTGCGGGTGCAGGTCGCCGGGCTCCCGGTGCTCGCCGCGCAGGCGAACGCCGACGTGTCCTCCGCCTGGCGGCGCTTCCTGACCCTGATCGCCGGGCTGCTGGCCGTGGCGGCCGTGCTCCTGCTCGCGCTGCGCAGCCCCCGCCGGGCGCTCGTGCCGCTCATCCCCATCGCGCTCGCCACGGGCTGGTCCGCCCTCGTCCTCGCCCTCACCGGGATCCCGCTGAACCCGATGTCGGTCACTCTCGGCGCGCTCGTCATCGCGATCTCGACCGAGTTCAGCGTCCTGCTGTCCGAGCGCTACCGCTCCGAGCGCATCGCCGGGTACGACGTCGAGGGGGCGCTGCGCCGGGCGTACGCGTCCACCGGGACGGCGGTCCTCGCCTCCGGCGTGACCGCGATCGCGGGCTTCGCCGTCCTCGTGCTCTCGGACATCCGCATGCTGCGCGACTTCGGCGCGGTGACCGTCATCGACCTCACCGTGTCGCTGGTGGGCGTCCTCGTGGTGCTGCCGGCGGTGCTGGTGCTCGCCGAACGGCGGGCGGCGCCCGCGCCACGGACGGTGCCGCAGCCCGCGCGCGAGGATCGCAGCGCCACCGCCGGGGCCGCGGCCGGATGAGCGAGGACGACCGCGACGGCCACGACGAGCGGTCGCCGGACGACGGGCCGCTCGGGTTCGGCTCGCCGCCGTCCCGCGACGCCCCGGACCCGGACCGCTACGCGCACCGGCGCGACCCGGACCTGGCGGCGTACGGCATCGGTCCGGACGCAGTGGGCGAGGTCCAGCGGCAGCCGCGGGCCCAGCTGCCGGCCGGCTCGAGCCGCTACACCTGGTTCATCGGCGTCGTCGCGGTGCTCGTCATCGCCTACGTCTCAGTGAACACGATCACGAGCCAGGGCCCGGGGTCGCGCGGGGTGGCGCCCGGGGCCCTCGCGCCGCCGTTCGCCGCACCGCTGGCCACCGGGAACCTGACGGGCGATGTGAACGTCGCCCGCCGGAGCGACCAGGGGAACGCCGGGCAGGTCCCGGCCTGCTCGATCCACCGACCCGACGTGCTGACGATCTGCGACCTCTACGCCCGCAAGCCGGTCGTCCTGGCCTTCTTCGCGACCCGCGGCAGCGCCTGCAGCCGTGAGCTCGACACGCTCGAGCGGCTCTCGCGCAGCCGGACGGACGTGGCGTACGCGGCCATCGCGATCCGCGGGAGCCGGGGCGACGTGCGCAAGCAGATCCGGGCAGGTGGCTGGAGCTTCCCGGTCGGGTACGACCACGACGGCGTGCTCGCCAACCTCTACAGCGTCGCGATCTGCCCCCAGGTCGCCTTCATCCGCAGGGGCGGGCGGATCGCCGGGACGACCTTCGGCGAGGTGGGGGAGCGCGAGCTGCGGGCGCGCATCACCGCGCTCGCCGCGGGCCGCGCGCTGCCCGCCGACGGCTGATGGACCCGGACGTCGAGGAGGGGTGGGTCGACCACCGGGTGGCCGAGGAGTTCCCCGAGCTGCGGCTGCGGTGGATGCGCCTGCCCGCGCCGGCGACGAGCGGGTCGCCTCCCGAGCTGCAGCAGCGGCTGCGGACCCTCGCCGGGCGCTTCGGCGGGCGCCAGGCCATCGGACTGCGTCGCGAGCCGATCCCGCACGCCTACCGCGTCTTCTTCCGCGGCATCGGACTGGATCCGGACACGACCCGCACGCCCATCGAGGAGCTCGCGTTCGAGCGGCTCTTCGAGGGCGGCTTCCCGTCGCGAGGACATCTCGCGGACGCGCTGCGACTCGCGCTCATCGAGACGTCCGTGCCCGTCTGGGCCGTGGATGCCGCCGGCCTCGACGGGCCGCTCGGGATCCGGACGGCGCGGTCCGGCGAGCGGCTCGGCGGGGGTCCGTACGCGAACGACCTCCCGGAGGGCCGCCTCGTCGTCGCGGACGCCGGGCACCCCGTGGCCGTGCTCTTCGGCGACCTCGCGCCCCGCGCGCGCCCTGGCGCTGCGGCCAGGGAGCTGTGCGTCTTCAGCGTCCAGGTCGCCGGCGTGCCGCAGATCCACGTCGAGGAGTCGTTGTGGCTATGTGCCGAGGCGTTGGACGCCGCCTGAGGACGCCGCTACCCTGGATCGAAGGAGAGGAGACGTGCCCGTGGTCCCGTTCGACGAGTCAGTGCAGGAGCTCACGCTGGACCGCCCCGGCGGTCCGTCGCTGCCCGGACTGCGCCCGGCGCCGGCGGCGCCCGCCGACGAACGTGACGC
>JAOPZU010000398.1 GCA_025963955.1 Solirubrobacterales bacterium | reverse complement strand
CGATGACCATGACCTTGCCCGCCGCGACGCCGGGGACGCCGCCGAGCAGGAGCCCGCGGCCGCCGAGCGGCTTCTCGAGCATGAACGCGCCGGCCTGCGTGGCGATCTTGCCGGCGACCTCGCTCATCGGGGCCAGCAGCGGCAGGCGGCCGCGGGCGTCCGTGACCGTCTCGTAGGCGATGCAGGTCGCGCCGCTGGCCATCAGGCCCCGCGTCAGGTCCGGGTCCGGCGCCAGGTGCAGGTAGGTGAACAGCGTGTGGTGCGGCTGCAGGCGCGCGACCTCCACGGGCTGCGGCTCCTTGACCTTGACGATCGTCTCGGCGGTGGCGAAGACGGCGTCCGCGTCCGGGAGGATCTGCGCGCCCTGGGCGGTGTAGTCCGCGTCCTCGATCGCCGAGCCCAGCCCGGCGCCGGCCTGGACGACGACCTCGTGCCCGTGCTCCACGAGCTCCCGCACGCCGGCGGGCGTCATGCCGACCCGGTACTCGTCGGTCTTGATCTCGGTCGGCACTCCAAGGCGCATGGCGGGCTCCGTCAGGGTGGGGGTCGTCCACGCGATCATGCGCTTTCGCCCGTGATCCGTCGACATCGTGGCCGTGATGCTGTGGAATCGGTGGCCATGGACGACCTGGACTTCCGGATCGTGGGTGAGCTCGTCCGGGACGGACGTCAGTCCTTCGCGGAGCTCGGCACGCGCATCGGCCTCAGCCCGCACGCTGCGGCTGACCGCGTGCGCCGCCTGCGGCGCAGCGGCGTCATCACCGGCTTCACCGCCACGGTGGCGCCCGAGCACCTCGGGGAGCACCTCGACGCGATGATCGACGTGCGCCTGCGCCCGGAGACGCTGCCCGAGCAGTTCGAGGCCGTGGCGCACGCGCTGTCGTCCGTTCGGGAGGTCGCCTTCGTCACGGGCCGCGCCGACTACCAGGTGCGCGTGGCCTGCCGTGACGCCGACGAGCTGGACGCGGTCGTGCGGGCCTTCCGCCTCCGCGGCGGGGTCGCCACGACCGAGACGCGGATCGTCATGCGCATCGCCGCGCGCCCGGCGGCCGGGGCGGCCGAGCGGCCCGCGTAGGAGGTGGCAGCGGCCCGTCGCGGAATCCGCGACCTGGGCCTGCCACGTGTGCCGCTCCTGACGCGCCCTCCCGGCGCGTCGCCCGGCGCTATCGTCGCCCGCCATGGACCTCGAGCACCTCGCCGGGCGGGCGCTCGGCACCGTCGTCTTCCCGGTCGAGCGGGGCAAGCTGCGCGAGCTCGCCCGCGCGCTGCACGACGAGGATCCCGTCTGGTGGGACGAGGACGCCGCCCGTGCCGCCGGCTTCGACGGCGTCCCGGCCCCGCCCACCGCGACGGTGCTTGCCGCGCACTGGACCCCCGGCGCGCTCATAGGGCGTCCGCTCGAGCTCGGCCTCGACGTCGCCCGGCTGCTGCACGGCGAAGCGGCCTGGAGCGAGCTGCGCCCCATCCGGGCCGGGGACGTCCTGAAGGCCGACGCGGAGGTCGAGGGCGTCACGCGGCGCGAGGGCCGCCGGGGCGGCACGATGACGCTGCTGGTCATCTGCACGCGGTTCGCGAACCAGCGCGGCGAGCAGGTCGCCGTGCTGCGGGACACCTGGGTGCAGACCGCGGCGGTGGCGCCGTGAATCCCGTCCCCGCGCAGCCCGTCGCCCTCGCCGCCGGGGACGCGCTGCCGGTGCGGACGTTCGGCCCGCTCACGCGCAGCGACTTCGCGCGCTACGCGGGCGCGGGCGGCGACTTCAACCCGATCCACCACGACGAGCCGTTCGCGCGGGCGGCCGGGGTGCCGACGGTCTTCGGCATGGGCCTGCTGCACGCGGGGATGCTCGGGATCCAGCTCGCGCGCTGGGTCGGTCCGGACCACGTCCGGGACTTCGCCGTGCGCTTCACGGGACAGGTCTGGCCCGGGGACACCCTCACGTTCTCCGGGACGGTGGACGCGGTGGACCCGGACGGGGTCGCGACGCTGACGCTCCTGGTCGTCCGCCAGGACGGCGGCGTGGTGCTGCGGGCCACGGCGAGCGCCCAGGCGGCCTGAGTCGACGGCGGCCCACCCGCCGCCCGCGCGGATCCGTCAAGGTCCCAGGCACCGTCCCGTCCCCGAAGCACCGAGGTCACGTACGTCATGGATTTCTCGCTGAGCCCCACGGCGCAGGAGCTGCACGACAAGCTCACCGCGTTCATGCGCGAGGACGTGCTCCCCGCCGAGCACGGCTACGAGGAGGCGATCCTCGCGTCCGGCGACCCGCACCACCGCCCGCCGGTGATGGAGGAGCTGAAGGCCAAGGCGCGCGAGCTCGGCCTCTGGAACCTCTTCCTGCCGCACCGCACGCAGTGGACCGAGGGCCTCAGCAACCTCGACTACGCGCCGCTGGCCGAGCTCACCGGCCGCAGCGTCATCGCCCCGGAGGCGCTGAACTGCGCCGCGCCCGACACGGGCAACATGGAGCTGCTGAACATGTTCGCCACGGACGAGCAGAAGGACCGCTGGCTCGTGCCGCTGCTGGACGGGGAGATCCGCTCGGCCTTCGCGATGACCGAGCCCGACGTCGCGTCCTCCGACGCGACGAACATCCAGACCCGCATCGAGCGCGACGGCGACGAGTGGGTCATCAACGGCCGCAAGTGGTGGATCTCGGGTGCGGCCGACCCCCACACCAAGCTCTTCATCGTCATGGGCAAGACGGACCCGGACGCGGTCACCTACCGCCAGCAGTCGATGATCCTCGTGCCGCGCGGCACGCCGGGGCTGAGCGTCACCCGCGACCTGACCGTCTTCGGCTACAACGACCGCGAAGGGCACTGCGAGGTCGAGCTGCGCGACGTGCGCGTCCCGATCGAGAACGTCCTGGGGGAGGTCGGCGGCGGCTTCGCGATGGCGCAGGCGCGGCTCGGGCCAGGCCGGATCCACCACTGCATGCGGTCGATCGGGATGGCCGAACGGGCCCTGGAGCTGATGATCGCGCGGGCCAAGGAGCGGGTCGCGTTCGGGAAGCCGCTGGCCGAGCAGGGGGTCGTGCGCGAGCAGATCGCCGACAGCCGCATCGAGCTCGACCAGGCGCGGCTGCTCACGCTGCGCGCCGCGTGGCTCATGGACACCGTCGGCAACAAGGGCGCCCGCGGGGAGATCTCGGCGATCAAGGTCGCGGTCCCCAACATGGCCGCCCGCGTGATCGACCGGGCGATCCAGGTGCACGGCGGCGGCGGCCTCTCGCAGGACTTCCCGCTGGCCGCGGCCTACGCCTGGCAGCGCGCGCTGCGCTTCGCGGACGGGCCGGACGAGGTGCACCGGAACGTCGTGGCGAAGCTCGAGCTGGCGAAGACGCCGGTGTTCTGAGCGGCGCTCAGGCGCGCTGGCGCACGGGCCCCGGGCGGGGCCCGTCCTGCCACTCGTGCTCGAGCGTCTCGTAGAAGGACCCGACCGCGACGGCCTCGGCCAGCTCGGCCAGCGCGAGCGGCCGCAGGCCCGCCGCGTGACGCACGGCGACGTCCTCGCGCGCCTCGTTCCCGAACTCCACGACGCCGTCGCCGTGGATCCGCAGCAGCCAGCCCGTCGAGTGCAGCACGGCGACCGTGCCGGTGCCGTCCCTGAGCTCGCCGAGCAGGCGCAGGACGTCGTCCAGCGGCGGGTTCGCGGACGTCGTGCCGTCCCGATGCAGCAGGGTGAACGACGTCCGCATGCGCCGATGTTCGCGGACGTGGCGCGTGGCCGTCATCCCCCGCGCGGGCCCCTTCCTTCCCCCCTTCGGCGGATGGCGCGCGGTCCGGGGGCGTGGGACGGTGGGCCATGACCGAACACAAGATCTGGTGCGGGGTCTGCGAGGCGACGTGCGGCCTGGTGGCGACGGTCGAACAGGAGCGGATCACGAAGATCCGGCCGGACGACACGCACCCGAACTCGCAGGGCTTCGCGTGTCCGAAGGGCATCCTCTACCCGCAGGTCCTCGAGGACCCCGACCGCGTGCGCGAGCCGCTGCAGCGTCAGGCGGACGGCAGCTTCGTCCCCGTGTCCTGGGACGTCGCGCTGGACGACATCGGCCGCCGGCTGCGCGCGAGCATCGCCGCTCATGGCCGGGAGTCCATCGGCTGCGCGCTCGGCAACCCGACGGGCTGGAACTACGGGGCCTTCTTCGGCATGTTCGGGATGGCCGCGGCGCTGAAGACCAAGCACTTCTTCACGGCCGGCTCCGTCGACATCAACAACTACTGGGTCGTCGGCGAGCTGCTCTACGGCCACAACCTCGTCAACCCGATGCCCGACTTCGACCGGGCCACCTTCGCGCTCATCGTCGGCGCGAACCCGGTCGTCTCGCACGGCTCGATGGCGACGATCGGCAACATCCGCCGGCGCATGACCTCGATCGTCGAGCGCGGCGGCCGGATCGTCGTCGTCGACCCGCGCCGCAGCGAGACCGCCGCGCTCTTCGAGCACGTCCCGGTCCGCCCGGACTCCGACGCCTTCCTCCTGGTTGGGATGCTCAAGGTCATCCTCGACGAGGGACTGCAGGACGACGCCGCCCTCGCGCGGCAGACGACGGGGGCGGACGCGCTCGCGCACCTGGTCGCGGACGTCGACCTCGACGTCGTGGCCGCGGAGACCGGCATCGCCCGGGCCACGGTCGAGCAGCTCGCACGCGACCTGGCGGCCGCCGACGCCGCCGTCGTCTACGGCCGCTGCGGCGCGTCGCTGAGCCGGTTCTCCACCCTGACGAAGTACCTGCTCGACGTGCTGGGGATCGTCACGGGCAACCTCGACCGGCCGGGTGGCATGGTCTTCGCGGACCCGTTCCTGGACGCCGAGGCGTTCACGAAGCTCTTCCGCGTCAACGGCTACGACCGCTGGCGCACGCGGGTCGACGGCATCCCCGAGGTCCTCGGGACCTCGCCGCTGGCCACGCTCCCGCGGGAGGTCCTGACGCCGGGCCGCGGGCAGCTGCGCGCGCTGGTCGCCGTGTCGACGAACATGGCGACCACCTCGCCGGCCTCCGGGGAGATGGAGAAGGCGCTCGGCGCGCTGGACCTGTTCGTCTCGCTGGACCCGTACATCACCGAGACCAGCCGCCTGGCGGACTACATCCTGCCGCCGAAGATGCTGCTCGAGCGGGAGGGCTTCCCGCTCTTCGGGCAGCTGCACTACGGCGTGCCGAACGCCTCGTGGACGGACGCGATCGTCCCGGCGCCGGAGGGCGTGCGGGACGACTGGTGGGTCATCGATCAGATCTGCAAGCGGATGAAGCTCGTGCCCTCACCCGCGCCGGGCGCGCAGCTGCTCGGGCGCCTCGGCGTCCGCATCCCGCCGCACGTGGCCGTCGACATGTTCATGCGCATCGGCAGGCACGGCGACTGGTTCGGCCTGCGCCGCGGCGGCCTGTCCCGGAAGAAGCTGCTGGCGCACGACGGGGCGATCAAGCTCGCCGACGGCAACGCGACCGGCGTCCTGCGCAAGAAGATCCACACGAAGGACCGCCGCGTCCACCTGGAGCACGACGTCTTCGCGCGCGAGCTGCGCCGCCTGCTGGCCACGCCCTCCGCCGACGCCGAGCACCCGCTGCGCCTGTTCACCGTGCGCGAGCTGCGCTCCCAGAACTCGTGGCTGCACAACGTCCCGAAGCTCATGTCCGGCGGCCGCGGGTGCCGGCTGCGGATCCACCCGGACGACGCCGCGGCCCGCGGGATCGAGGACGGCGCCACGATCGCGCTCGCCTCGCGGTGGGGCCGCATCGAGGTCGAGGCGAAGCTCACCGACGAGGTGATGCCGGGTTCCGTCGGCCTGAACCAGCACTGGGGCCACAAGGGCGGGTGGAAGACCGCGGTCGCCGCCGGCGGCGGCCGCTACAACGACCTGGTCCCGAACGACGCCGCGATGCTCGACGCCGCCTCGGGCAACGCCTGGCTCAACGGCATCGGCGTGGAGGCCGTGCCGCTGGCGGTGCCCGCCCCGGCCCCGGCGGTCGCCGCGACGGCCTGAGCGGGCTCGCTCAGCGCACCGCGAAGTCCAGCAGCCGCTCGACGTCGCGGTGCTCCACCTCGGTGTCCTCGCACTGGGAGCTGCCGGACTCCGGCTCGTCGCAGCTGCCGTAGGCCCCGCCGGGGATCGTCTCCACGCTCGTGAAGAACACCGCGCCCGTGTGGTGGCCCGGGCACCAGCCGCGGGCCGGCGCGCGCAGCGTGAGCGTGACCCGCCGGCCGGGCCGCACCGGCGCTCCGCCGGCGTTG
>JAOPZU010000377.1 GCA_025963955.1 Solirubrobacterales bacterium | reverse complement strand
CGCGCCCGGCGCCCTGGAGGCGATGCGCTCGATCGCCGGGCCGACGTGGCGCAACGAGGTCGCGGCGCGGGTCTTCCTCGAGATCGGCACCTACCGCCCGGGTTCTCACGCCGGCGCGCTCCGCTGCCCGCTGCTGGTCCAGGTCGCGGACGACGACCTGACGGCGCCGGTGGGCGCCGCGCTGAAGGCCGCGGGGAAGGGTCGCGCAGAGGTGCGCCACTACCCCGGAGACCATTTCGACGTCTACCCCGGCGGCCCGGTGCACGAGCGCGTGGTGGAGCATCAGCTGGCGTTCCTGCTCCGGCACCTGGGGCACTGAGCACGGGCCGGTCGGCTGGCCCCTGTTCGTGCCTCCGGCCTTCCGGGTGCCCGTCCCTGTCACCCACCGGCTCATCCCGGCGGGCGCGCCAGCCGTCACCCGGGCCCGCGCGCGTGCGACCATTGGGCGTCGATGAACGACACACCTGACACGCCCGACACGCCGGCCCCCTCCACGCCCGACGCCCCGGCCCCCGCCGCCGACGAGCCGCCGCCCTTCACGTTCGCCGACCTCGCGCTGCGCCCCGAGCTGCTGGAGGCCCTGGCCACGCTCGGCTACGAGGAGCCCACGCCGATCCAGCGTGAGGCGATCCCGCCCGTCATCGCCGGTCGCGACCTCCTCGGCCAGGCTGCCACCGGCACCGGCAAGACCGCCGCCTTCGCGCTGCCGATCCTCCACCGCATGCCGCCGCTCGGCGCGGGGACCCACCCCGTCGCGCTCGTCCTGGTGCCGACGCGCGAGCTCGCCGTGCAGGTGTCCGAGGCGATCCACCGCTACGGCAAGGCGCAGGGCGCGCGCGTCCTGCCGATCTACGGCGGGCAGCCGATGCAGCGCCAGCTCAAGGCGCTGCAACGCGGCGTCGACGTCGTCGTCGCGACCCCCGGCCGCGCGCTGGACCACATCAACCGCAACACCCTGCGTCTCGCCGGGCTGCAGATGGTCGTCCTCGACGAGGCCGACGAGATGCTCGACATGGGCTTCGCCGAGGACATCGAGTCGATCCTCGCCGCGACGCCCGAGGGCCGGCAGACCGTCCTCTTCTCCGCGACGATGCCCGGCCGCATCGACAAGATGGCCCGCAAGCACCTGCGCGACCCGATCCGCATCCAGATCGAGCGCGAGCGCACCGCCTCGGGCGAGGCGCCCCAGGTCCGCCAGAACGCCTTCATCGTCTCCCGATTCCACAAGCCGGCAGCGCTCGGCCGGATCCTGGACGTGGAGGCGCCGACCGCCGCGATCGTCTTCTGCCGCACCCGCGACCAGGTCGACCAGCTGACGGAGACGCTGAACGGCCGCGGCCACCGCGCCGAGGCGCTGCACGGCGGCATGACGCAGGAGCAGCGCGACAAGGTCATGAACCGCCTGCGCGCCGGGACCGCGGAGCTGCTCGTCGCGACCGACGTCGCCGCCCGCGGCCTGGACATCGAGCAGCTGACCCACGTCGTCAACTACGACGTGCCGGCCGCCCCCGAGGCGTACGTGCACCGCATCGGCCGCGTCGGCCGGGCCGGGCGCGAGGGCGTGGCGATCACGCTCGCGGAGCCGCGCGAGCACCGCATGCTCAAGACGATCGAGCGCGTCACCAAGCAGAAGATCACGGTCGAGAAGATCCCGACGGTCGCCGACCTGCACGCCCGCCGCCTGGACGCGACGCGCGCCGCGCTCCACGAGATCCTGGTCTCGGACGACCTGGAGCAGTCCCGCGTCGTCGTCGACACGCTCAGCGACGAGTTCGACCTGATGCAGATCGCGCTCGCCGCGGTGAAGCTCGCCCACGACGCCACGGGCGGCCACGAGAGCGACGAGCAGGACGAGATCCCGGACGTGCAGGTCCGCCCGGACTCAGGTGGCTCCGGCGGCCCGGGCGGCGGCCCCAAGGGCAAGTGGGAGAAGCGCGGGCCGGGTGGGTCCGGCCCCGGCGGCCCGGGCGGTCCCGGCGGCGGGAAGAAGCGCCCGACGGACGGGCGCCCGATGACGCGCCTGTTCATCGGCGCCGGCCGGGTGGCGCAGATCCGCCCCGCCGACCTGGTCGGCGCGATCACCGGCGAGTCCCACATCACCGGCAAGGACATCGGCTCGATCCAGATCTCCGACAAGTTCTCGCTCGTGGAGGTGCCCGAGGGCGACGCGGACCAGGTCATCGCCGCCCTCAAGGCGGGGACGATCAAAGGCAAGAAGACGATGGTGCGGCGGGAGAAGTTCTAGGGGACCCTCGCCCGGGGGGCTCGGGTCCCTTGGCGGTTGCTCGGCTGCGCCTCGCAACGCGCCGCCGTGTGCGGCTCGGACGTGAGCCGCCCGCCGTTCAGACCCCTACCGGCTCCGGAGACGGCTCGACCGCCGGCGCCTGCCGCGTGACCACGTGCTCCCCGAGCTCGAAGCGCGCGGTGCGCTTCTCGAAGGCGGCCATCAGGTCGGGCCACAGGGTGACGTTGCGCCCGTCGTCCGCCAGGTACCAGGAGGAGCAGCCGCCGGCGAGCCAGACGGTCCCCTCCGAGCGCCGCTGGACCTCGGCGTTGAAGGCGCGCTGGACCTCGGGACGCGGCTCGATCGTCGTCAGGCCCTCGCGGTCCATCGCGTCCAGGCAGGCCGTCGCGTAGTCCAGCTGCGCCTCGATCATCGTCACGATCGACCCGGCGCCGAGGCCCGTGTTCGGCCCGAGCAGCGTGAAGAGGTTCGGGAAGCCCGCGACCGTCGTGCCGAGGTAGGCCTCCGGCGCACCGCCCCAGACGTCGCGCAGCGAGCGGCCGTCGCGCCCGAAGACCCGGGTGGCCGCC
>JAOPZU010000366.1 GCA_025963955.1 Solirubrobacterales bacterium | reverse complement strand
TCCGGCGCCACACGTACTCGCACTTCACCTTCGACGGCGACTTCTCGTACAGCGTCGCGAAGCGGATCTCGCCCACGCGCGGGCCGCAGAACTCGCGGACGGTCCCCAGGGTGCCGCCCGTGTCCGCCACGTCGTCGGCCACGAGCACCTTCGCGTCCTCGAGGTCCACGAGGTCGGGAACGGGCGGCAGGATGATCGGCAGCGGCAGGCGCTCGTCGACCCCGGTGTAGAACTCGACGTTCATCGTGAAGGTGTTCTTGACGCCGAGGGCGTAGGCGAGGCTCGCCGCCACGATCAGCCCGCCACGCGCGATCGCGAGGATCACGTCGGGCTCGTAGCCGTCGTCGTGGATGGCCTGCGCCAGCTCGCGGGTCGCGGGGCCGACGCCGGCCCAGTCCAGGATCTCGCGGGGGACGCTCACGCGGGCGGAGACTAGCGGCTGGACCTGCGCGCTCCTCGCCGGCGGACCGTCGCCGGGTCCGCGTTCACGCGCCAGGAATCCCGGGTAGGGACGCGCCATGAATCGCACCGCCCTCCGTTCGGGTCTGCTCGCCGCGACCGTCAGCCTGGCCGGAGCAGCGCCCGCCGTCGCGGCCGGTCCGCAGTCGCTGCCGCAGCAGCCCGTGGCCTACGGCACCGGCGGCGGCGCAGCGACGATGAGCCCCTACGCCACCGCGTCCGCGATCGATGTCCTGAAGCAGGGCGGCAACGCGGTCGACGCGGCGGTCGCGGCCGCCGCGACGCTCGGCGTCAGCGAGCCGTTCGTCGCCGGCCCCGGCGGCGGCGGCTACTTCGTGTACTACCGCGCGAAGGACCGCAAGGTCTTCACCATCGACGGCCGCGAGACCGCGCCGGCGGGCGCGAAGCCCGACATGTTCCTCGGGCCAGACGGCAAGCCGGTGGACTTCGAGCAGGCCGTCGAGAGCGGCGTCAGCGTCGGCGTCCCGGGCAACGTCGCGACGTGGGGGGCCGCGCTGAAGCGCTTCGGTCGCAAGCCGCTGGCCAGCGTGCTGAAGCCGGCGATCAAGGTCGCGCGGACCGGCTTCGAGCTGGACACCGCGCTGTCCGGGGCGATCGAGAGCAACCGCGCGAAGCTCGCGCGCTTCCCCGCCAGCAAGCGGCTCTTCCTGCTTCCCGACGGGCAGACGCCCAGGCCGGGCCACCTGCTGAAGAACCCCGACCTGGCGACGACCTACGAGCAGCTCGGCCGCCGCGGGACGCGCTGGTTCTACACGGGCCCGATCGGCGCCGCGATCGCGCGCACGGTGCAGCACCCGCCCGCCACGCCCGGCACCGGGGCGGCCGCCGGCGGCACGATGACCGCCCGCGACCTCGCGTCCTACCGCGCGCTGGTCCAGGACCCGGTCACGTGGACCTACGGCGGCTACCGCATGTACGGCATGGCCCCGTCCTCCAGCGGCGGTGCGACGGTGGCCGAGGCGATGAACATCCTGCAGGGCTTCGACCAAACCGGCGACCGCACCGACGCGCTCTACCGCTACCTGGAGGCCAGCAAGCTCGCCTTCGCCGACCGCGGGCAGTACCTGGCGGACACGAAGTACGTCAGCGTCCCGCTCAGCGGCCTCATCTCACCGGCCTTCGGCGCGCAGCGCGCGGCGCTCATCGGGCCGCGCGCAGCGGCGACCCCGGTTGCGCCGGGGGACCCGCGGCCCTTCGGCGGCGGCGCGGCCACCCGCGCCCTGACCGGCGACACGAGCGACCACGAGCAGCACACGAACCACCTCGTGGTCGCCGACGACGGGGGCAACGTCGTCAGCTACACGAACACGATCGAGCAGATCGCGGGATCCGGCATCACCGTCGCAGGCCGCGGCTTCCTCCTCAACAACGAGCTGACGGACTTCAACTTCCCGGTCGGCACGGCCAACTCCGTGGCTCCGGGCAAGCGCCCGCGCAGCTCGATGAGCCCGACGATCGTCACGAAGAACGGCCGGGCGATCGAGGCGATCGGCTCGCCGGGCGGCTCGACGATCATCACGACGGTCCTGCAGACGCTGCTGAACCAGATCGACTTCGGGATGAGCCTGCCCGAGGCGATCGAGGCGCCGCGCGCCAGCCAGCGCAACGCCGCCAGGACGGACGCGGAGGCGCGGTTCATCAACGCCTACGGGAAGGCCCTGGAGGCGCGGGGCGAGGCCTTCAACCCGACGGACTACATCGGCATCGCCGCCGGCCTCTCGTTCCTGCCCGGTGACCGCCTGCAGACGGCGACCGAGGCGTGGCGCGGCGGCGGCGGCAGCGCGATGGTCGTCACGCCGGAGAACCCGGATCCGACCAAGGGCGTCGGCGCCCTGAGCCGCTAGCGTCCGCGGCATGCGTGCCGCCGCCCCTGTCGCGACCCGTTCCGCGTGAGCCCGTCGGCCCGGCCCAAGGCGGCCGCAGCGGCCCGCGCGACGGTGCGCGGGCGGGTGCAGGGCGTCGGCTTCCGGGACGCCACCCTCCGACGGGCCCGCGAGCTCGGCGTCATGGGGTGGGTCCGGAACGGCCCAGACGGCGAGGTACTGGTCCATGTCGAAGGGGACGTGCCGGCCGTCGCCGAGCTGCTCGTCTTCCTTCACGACGGGCCACCCGCCGCGGTGGTCGACGGAGTCGAGCCGGAGACCGTCAAACCCGAGGGCCATGAGCAGTTCGCGGTCCGCGGTGTCCCTGCGGGCGTGTTCGTGGTCCAGGAGCACCAGGCCACCGCGCACCATTACGACCTGCGCCTGGAGGTCGACGGGGTGATGCGCTCCTGGGCCGTCCCGAAGGGTCCGTCCCTCGATCCAGCGGCCAAGCGCCTCGCCGTCCAGGTTCCCGACCACGCCCTCGCCCACAACACCTTCGAGGGGCCGCTGGGTGACGGCGGGGTGATCGTCTGGGACCGCGGTACGTACGAACAGGGTGGGCGCGTGCCGTGGCCGGAGGCCCTCGACCGCGGCCACGCCGTCTTCGTCCTCCACGGGGAGAAGCTGCGTGGCGGCTTCGCGCTACAGCGCACCCGGGACGGCCCGAAGCCGCAGTGGCTGCTCGTCAAGCGCCGGGACCAAGAGGCCCGCTCGGGCTCGGACGTCGTGACGGAGCGGCCGGAGTCCGTCGTGAGCGGTGCGACCCTCGCCGAACTCACCGGCGATCAGGTCGGGTGAGCCGGGCGGGGGCGGGGCCGGACCTCAGGCCGTCGCCGCGCCCGCGATCGCCACGACGACGCCGAGGACCGCCAGGCCGGAGCCGGCGAGCAGCCCGAGGTGCGCCCGCTGCGCGCCCTTCTGGCTCTTGCCGAGGCGGGAAGCGACGGTGCCCTGCGTGACCTGGAGCCCGTGCTCGACGTCCGCGATGATCCTGCCGTCCGTCGTGCGCCCCGCCACGAGCACGCGGGTGCCGGGCGGAAGGGTCTGCAGGCGGGTCTCCGTGTACTCGTCGCGTTGGTAGCCCGTGCTGAGCAGGCTGTCGACGATCGCCTCGGCGATCCCCTCGCCGTCGCCCTGCCGCTGCTGCGTCTTCTGCTCGTGGAGCAGTTTGTCGTCGATGTCGATGTCGTGCAGGTCGACGCTGATCTGCGCGCCGTCCGTCAGGAGGAAGGGCAGCCCGCTCGTACGGTTGCTGACCTCATTGCTGCGGTCCTCCCAGCGGTGGTCGGGCCCGTTGTCGTTCGCACTCCGGTTGACCCGGACCCGCTCCTCCCAGTGCTCGGTGACGGTCTCGCGCCACCAGCAGCACTGCTGCCCGTGGACGGGATCGGTGAGCGCCGGGCCGGCCTCGGTGAGCGGCGCCGCGGTCGCGCCGGCGACGGCGACGGCGCTCCCGTCCGGCTGCTTCAGGGCGGCGGCGACGTCCAGCTCCGCGACCGACGACCACCACCCGGAGGACTTCACGCTCGACCGCTTCCAGAAGAAGCAGCCGACGGCGGCGGCGAGGCCGAGGACGATGAGGACGATTCCGGTGGGGAGCAAGCGGACATCCTCTCGCACCGGGGGTGTCCGTGGGAAGACCGTCTGGCCGAACGGCGGACGCGTTCAGGCGCCGAGCTGATCGGTGCGGAAGGACACGGTCCGCACGACGGGCTCGCCGGCTGCGTCCGAGGCGTCGAGATCGACGATGGCGACAAGCTGGAAGTCGCGGTGCTCCTCCGGGTCCTCGACGATCTGGCGGACCGTCCAGGTCCGGGGGGAGGACGCCGCGCCGGCGCCCGACCGGTCGACGATGAGCAGCTCAGGGGAGCGTGCGTCCGGGCCCGAGCCCATCGATGGGTACTCCGCCCAGTAGGCCCCGAGCGCCTCCTCCCAGGCCGCACCGTTCATGGTCACGCGGCCGGGCGGGTCGGTCAGCGCCGCGGCCGCCGCCTCCAGCTGCGCCAGTCCGTGCACGTCGTCGCGCGCCGCGAGCTGGACCCGCTGGAACATCGCGTTGCGCACCATGCGGGTGAAGGCGCGGTCGTTCGCGGTGATGGGCCGCGGCGGGGGCGGCCCCTCGCCGGCCGCCAGACTC
>JAOPZU010000323.1 GCA_025963955.1 Solirubrobacterales bacterium | reverse complement strand
GCAGCCGCTCGTACTCCGGGACCAGGTCCAGGCTCGCGGGGTCGACGATGGCGAACTCCTCCTCCAGGCCCACGGTGAAGTCCGTGGAGCCGGCGAAGATCTCGTCGACCCCGTCGCAGGAGAAGCCCATCAGGTCAGGTAGAAGTAGAGAGCGTAGAGCAGGTCGACCGCGGGGCTGGAGGTGTGGACGGTCACCTCAGTGGGCACCTTCAGCAGGGCCTCGGAGTAGTTGAAGATGATCTTCACCCCGGCGTCGACGAGCACGTCCGCGAGCTCCTGCGCCGCGTGGTTGGGGACCGCAAGGACGCCGACGACGATGTCCTCCTCCTCCACGGCGGCCGCCAGCTCGCTCACCGGGCGGACGGTCAGGTGCCCGACGGGCGTCCCGATCTTGTCCTCGGCGCTGTCGAAGATCGCCACGACGCTGAAGCCGTGGTCGGCGAAGATGTCCGAGCTGGCGATGGCGCGGCCGAGGTGGCCGGCGCCGAAGAGGGCGATGTTGTGCGGGCCCGCGGTCCGCAGGATCTTGCGGATCTGCCCGACGAGCGCATCGACGTTGTAGCCCACGCCGCGCTTGCCGAACTTCCCGAACCCGGAGAGGTCACGCCGGATCTGGGTGGAGTTGACCTTCGTCCACGTCGACAGCTCCTGCGAGCTGACGGTCTCCTTGCCCTCGCGCTTGGCCTGCGTGAGGACCTGCAGGTAGCGGGCCAGCCGGGCCGCGACGCCCATCGAGAGCCGCTCGGGCGCCACGGGGCCCGCCCCCTGGCTCGTGAGGTCTGGAGCGCTCATCCGAGGCTCGGACTGTAGTGGGTCCCGCCCCGGGACAGCCGCTCGCGCAGGTCCTCCTCGTCCACGAAGAAGTCGTACAGCTCCTCTCCGTCGAGCGCCAGGACCGGGATCCGCTCCAGGTAGGCCTTGTGCAGGGCGTCGTCCTGCTCGATGTCCACCTCTTGCAGCAGGAACGGGTGGTCGGCGGCGATCCGGCGCACAATCTCCAGCGCGTCCGCGCAGAGATGACAGCCGGGGCGGCCGTAGAGCGTGACGGTCCTCAACGGGCGCGGCGGTCCGTCGCGTAGACGTCCAGCCCGGGGACGTCGGCCGGATCGGCAGCCGGCAGGTGACGGGCCGCGCCGCCGATCATCGCGGCGTTGTCCGTGCAGAGGGCGCGGCCCGGGATGTGGACCACGGAGGCCGCCCGCGAGAGGCGCTCCCGCAACGGGCCGTTCGCCGCCACACCGCCGCCGATCGCCAGGCGGTCGAGCCCCGTCTGCTCCAGGGCGCGCTCGGTGCGGCGGGCCAGCTGGTCGACGACCGCGTGCTGGTAGGAGGCGGCGAGGTCGGCGCCACGGGCCGCGGCGCCGCCGGACGCGGCGTCCCGGTCGAGGTCCCGCACCGTGTAGAGCAGCGAGGTCTTGAGCCCGGCGAAGCTCATGTCGAGGCCGGGGACGCCGCGCGCGACCGGGAACGCGAACGCGGCCGGATCCCCGGCGGCGGCCAGGCGCTCGACGTGCGGGCCGCCCGGGAACGGCAGCCCGAGCAGCCGGGCGCCCTTGTCCAGCGCCTCGCCGGCGGCGTCGTCCAGGGTCCGGCCGAGGACGGTGAAGCTCGTGTGGTCGTCCACCCGCGCGACGAACGAGTGACCGCCGCTGGCGACCAGGCAGACGAAGGGGGGCTCCAGCGCGTCCGGCCCGAGGAAGTTCGCGGCCACGTGGCCCTGCAGGTGGTCGACCGGGATCAGCGGCAGGCCCCGCGCGATCGCGATGGCCTTCGCGGTGGCCAGGCCGACGAGCAGCGCGCCGGTCAGCCCGGGGCCGCGGGTGACCGCGACGGCCTCGAGGTCGTCCAGGCCGACGCCGGCCTGCGCAAGCGCGTCGTCCACGACGAGGTTCATCAGCTGCAGGTGCTGACGGGAGGCGATCTCGGGGACCACGCCGCCGTAGGCGTCGTGCACCGCCTGCGAGGAGATGACGTTGGAGCGGACGATGCCCGCGCCGTCCACCACGGCGGCGCAGGTGTCGTCGCAGCTGGTCTCCAGGGCGAGGATCACGGGCGGCGGGCGGTCGAGGTCGACGTGGGCGGGACGGGCCACGCGTTCGGCACGTCGTCCAGCCGCCCCTCCAGGGTCGCGGGCGTGCGCCACATGATGAGCGCGTCCTCCCCGTTGTCCTGGTAGTAGCGGCGGCGCATCCCGGCGGTGATGAACGAGAAGCGCTCGTACATGGCGATCGCGCCGGTGTTCGACGGACGGACCTCCAGCGTGAACTGGCCTCGCGGGTCGTCCACCCGCTCCAGGAGCCCGTTCAACAGCGACGTCGCGACGTGCTGGCGGCGCACGTCCGGATCGACGGACACGTTCATCACGTGCCAGACCGTGTCGTACTTGCTGCAGATGAGGTAGCCGCAGATGCGCTCGCGGGGCTCGCCGTCCGCGTCGGGCGCGTGCCAGGCCGCGAGGCAGATGCCGCTCGGCTTGGACAGCTCCAGGACGAACATGGCCAGCGACCACGGCGTGGGGAAGGCGCGGCGCTCGATCGCGATCACCTGCGGCAGGTCCGCGTAGGTCAGGCGGCGGATGTCCAGGCCGGTCGGCGTCATCGGTCGGCAGCGCTCGTGGCGGCGGCGGCCGCCGCCGCCACGCGGTCGGCGGTTCGCACGGCGTCCGGAGCGCGCAGGTAGTCGGGCAGGACGTCCTCGCGCCCCGCCGCGGGGGCGTAGCGGGCCAGGCGGCACAGCGCGAGGCCGTCGACGTGGTGGCGCGGATCGGCGTCGGCC
>JAOPZU010000300.1 GCA_025963955.1 Solirubrobacterales bacterium | reverse complement strand
AGCGCGGGTCGGTGCCGGTCGGCCCGCCGTCGCCGGCCCGCCGGGCGCCCGCCCACCGGACGGTCGCAGCGCGCCGGGCCCTCGGAGCACGGCGGACGGCGCTCGGGAGCGGGATCGTCCGAACCCGGGCGCGCGGTGTTTGCGCGGTCCTCGGGGTCGTGATCGGAAGGATCGTGTTCAGGCATGGCGGGGGCGTCACCCTATAGGCGCAGGGGCCTGTGACGCGGGTACGTAGGGACAGAGGACGAGCGGGCGGGGTCCGGATCACGGGTCCCCTCGACGGCCTGTCCAACGTATCACGAACCGGACACTTTGTGACGACTTTGTGACACTTCGTGGCAGACGTTGCGAGCGTGCGCGCCCTTCGATGGTTCCTGCGCGGACGCCGTTTTTCTGAGCAGCGGCTTATGGCGCAGGCTCAGCGCCGGCGTGCGGCGCCCACGCCGCGAGCGCGCTCTCGACGCTCCACCTGCGCGAGGACCACGCGGTACCCCGTGCGCGCCGTGCCGTCCAGGTTCAGCAGCGCGGAGTCCCAGGAGTCGAGCGGTCCGCCCGGGTCCCAGTGGTAGAGGTAGACCCGCGTGATGCGGGGGCTGAGCGGGACCAGGCGGTCGAAGATCCACCGCACGGCGACGCCGGCGTGGGCAACGGTCTCCGGGAAGCCGCGCTCCTTGACCGTGGTGCGGCGCTTGACGATGCCACCGGTCTCGGTGAACCAGATCTGGCCCTTGACGAGGGCGAGCAGCCGCCGGGTGCCGCTCGTGCGCAGCCGGTTCGCGTCGAGGTAGTTGTGCAGTCCCCAGACCTTCGGCCGCTGCTTCACCGCCTTCAGGAAGCCCTTCACCCATAACGCCATGCCGGCGTTGTCGAGGACCTCGGCGGCGAGGATCGTGCACGACGGGCAGGCGGCGCTCAGCGCGTCGTAGTACCGCGCGGCGAGCTGGGGCTTGTGGCACAGCGGCTCGCCGCAGACGTTCGGCTCGTTCCAGACGGCGAACTCGGTGACCTCCGGGTAGCGCGCCCGGAACCTGCGGAACGCGCTGACGTACTGCGCCGGCGTCGGGGCGACACGCCGCTGCCCGTCCCGGCGGCTGTGCCCGAAGGACACGAGGACCCGCTCCCCGGCCGCCTTCGCGGCGGCCATCCACGGGTCGATCTCGGCGCGTTCGAAGTCGACGTTCATGGCGTCCCAGGGCACGACGCGCCGGACCTTCCGGACGTGGAGCTCGCCGCGCAGGCGCGGGTCGCGGAACATGTCCACCTTCTGGTCGGCGATCCCGATCGCGAGCGACGGCGAGGCCTTCGCGTCGGCGCGGGCCGCCGGCAGCAGGGCGACGGCCCCCAGGAGGGCGAGCGTGAGCAGGCTCAGCAGGTGCGCGGGGCGCGGCATCGGATGAGAGGACGCGCGGGCGGGCCCCGAGTTGCGCTCAGCCGGGCGCATGCGGCGGCTCCTCGGTGAGGACGGTGTCCTCGTGGCGGTAGGGCGGGGCGCAGCAGCAGAGCAGCGTGAGCGGGGTCGGTCCGGTGTTCGTCAGCTTGTGCTCGACGCCCGGCGGGATGACGATGCAGTCGCCCACGACGACCTCCCGCTGCTCGTCGGCCACCCGCATGAGGCCGGCGCCGCTCGTGATGAAGTACAGCTCCTCGGACACCGGGTGGTAGTGCGCCGTGGTGGCGCCGCCGACGGCGAGCGTGGCCTCCGCCAGGCTCTGCTTGACGCTCGGCAGCGCCGCCTGGCCGGCGAGCTCGCGGATCGCGGAGCCGTCGACGGTGACGAAGGACTCGCTGCCGGACAGGTTGCGCACGTGCATGGGGGAGCAACCTTACGAGGTCGCTCCCCCACGCCCGGCGACTACGCGACCGCGCGCCGCGCGGCTTCGCGGTCGAGCCGCCCCGCGACGGAGGCGAACATCCGCGCGGTGGCGGTGCGCAGCCTCCCGGGGGGCGGCTCGGGCCGCTCGGGGAGCCGGTCACGGCGGGACGGCAGGCGGTCCGCCTGTACAGCGCGGGCGTACTGGGAGTGCAGGGTGCTGTGCATCGTGTTCCTTTGGGTGGTGTGGGTCGTGGACCGACCGGCGGGGCACCCACGACCTGAGGAACAGCGATGGAGCACTGGTCCGGGAGGCGGGCGTCTGCGCCCGTCGATCCCGGTTCGTGCGACGGACCTACAGGGCAGCGAGCACGAAGCGGCGGGACGACGGAACGACGTGACCCCGGACGCGTGCGCCCTGCAGGTTCGTCGTGATGTTCGTCGTGAGCGGCTTCATGAGTTCTGCCTCCTCCGGACCGGAGGAGGGGCGAGCCTACCAGCGCCCCACCACTCCGGCAAGGCGTCTTTCGGGGCGGTCCGTGGCCCCGTCGCCGCGACGACACCTCCCAGGTGGGGCGGCGCTACCGTGGCCGTGCTGATGCCTCCCGTCCCCCGTCCCGTCGCGCCGCACCACGGCAACTGCCTCGGCTGCGGCCCGGAGAATCCCGGCTCCCTTGGTCTGGTCTTCCACGTCGTCGGGGACCACGTCCACACGGAGATGCACCTGGACCGCCGGCACGAGGGGGCGCCGGGGTTCGCCCACGGCGGCGCGATCGCGACCGCCCTGGACGACACCATCGGGACGCTGCTGATGGTCCTGCGGCGGCCCGCGGTGACCGCGCGGCTGGAGGTCGACTACCGGCGGCCCGCGTTCGTCGACGCGGACTACACCGTCGAGAGCTGGATCGAGCGCATCGACGGCCGCAAGCTGCACCTGGCGGGGATCGTGCGCGACGCGACCGGCGAGACGGTCGCCGAGGCCGCGGCGCTGTTCCTCGAGGTCGACATCGCCCACTTCCAGCAGCACGGCTCCGAGCCGCCCGAGCACTGGCACTGGAGCCCGGGCGACCTCCCCCGCTGAGATAGGCTGACGGGGTGTCAGACGAAGCGGACCGCCCCGCCACCGCGAGCCCGAAGCGCGAGGCGATCCAGAGCGCCGTGCTGCACGCCACGGAGGACCTGCTCGCGGAAGGAGCGTCGTTCGCCGACCTCAACATCGAGAAGATCGCCACCCGCGCCGGCATCTCGCGGACCGCGTTC
>JAOPZU010000274.1 GCA_025963955.1 Solirubrobacterales bacterium | reverse complement strand
CCCGCCTGGCCCGCGCCGCGAGCACCGGTGTGGCGACCCTCACCCTGGACGGCGTCCCCGTCGCGCACGACGTCGACACCGTGATCAGGACGATCGCGCTGCCCGCCGGGACCTATCGCGTGCCGGTGCGCTGGCGCGCCGCCGACGGCACCCTCACCGACGTCGGAGTCGTCCGCATCGTCTCCTTCGCCCTGACCCGCGAAGGCGCGCAGGACGTGGACGCCGGCGCCCCGGCGAACCCGTTCGCGACGCCGCTACGAGCCCCGCTGGCCGGTCTGGAGACCGACGCCTCCGCGGTCGACGCCGCGGACGAGGAGTCGGAGACCTTCGACGTCGTGGACCCGATCGACAGCGACCGGATCGTCACGGCGGCCAACGACACGAGCCACATCGAGCGGGGCGTCTACCTCTCCGACGACGGCGGCAAGAGCTTCAGCGCACCGCGCTTTCCCGCCATGGCGGACATCCCGGGCGTGGCGGGTCCCGAGGCGACGGACGTCGGCGGCGACCCGATCCTCGCCGCCGACCGGCTGGGCAACGTCTGGGCGGGCGGACTCACCGTCTGCACGGCCGCCGGGGCCCACTCCCGGATCTTCGTCGCGCGGATCCCGGCCGGCAGCAGGACCTTCGTCCCGCTGCTGGTGGGTCTGCCCTACCTGCACACCGAGTCCGGTTGCGCGCAGGGCACCGAGGGACTGCAGGACAAGCCGATGATGACGATCGACGACGCGCCGACGAGCCCCACCTACGGCCGGCTCTACGTCAGCTGGGACGACCCGGACCCGTCCGGCGCGGTCAACGAGGTGCTCGCCTTCTGCGACACGCGGGTCGGCGGGTTCACGCAGGTCGAGCGCTGCGACAACGCCGACACCTGGGTCGGGCCCGTCGTCACGAGCGCGGCCCCCGGCTCCTACGTCACCTCCGATCCGGCGACCGGCCCGGACGGGAAGGTGTACATGGCGTGGTGGGATTACTCCGCCGCCAACCAGATCAGCATCACCTCGTGCGACGCCGCCGTCGCCGACTGCAGCCGGCACGCCGCGTGGACGGCGCCGAGAGCAGCCGTCGCGCTGGAGACGGACCCGGCCACCGGCGATCCCGTGCCCTTCGGCTGCCCGATCAACGCCCAGCCCGGCGGCCGCGCCGCGCCTGTCCCCTCCCTCGCGGTCGACCACTCCGGAGGGCCCGGCAACGGGCGCATCTACCTCGCCTGGAGCGACCTGCGTCCCAGGAGCGGCACGACGCGGTGCATGTACCAGGACGTCTCGGGGACACCGCCGCTGCCGACGCACGAGACGTGGGACTCCTATGTCGCGTCCGCGCCGTCGCTCGCCGCCCTGCTCTCGGGCGCTGACCGGACGTCCCCCGCCGTCGGCCGGAGCATCATCGGCGACACGTCGACCTCGTCGCTCTCGGCGACCAACAGCGACGACTGGTTCCCGTGGATCGCGGTGGACCAGACGACGGGACAGGCGTGGGTCGACGTCTACTCCACGACGGGTGACGCGCGGCGCGGGCTCACCGACACCTACATCGCCCGCGTCGCTCCCGCGGCGGGCACGCAGGTCACCTACGCGGATCTGCAGAAGGTCTCCGCTGCGCCGTCCGACTACTCGGTGACCGGGACGTCCGGGTGCTGCACCTTCGGCAACGACTACGGCGACTACACCGGCAACTCCGCGGCCGAGGGCGTGACGGTGCCGGTGTACACCTCCCGGGCCAACGCCGGCGCCAGGGGCCGGGTCCGCGTCTACGTGCCCTCCGCGGCGAGCCCCGAGGCGGTCCTCCAGCAGGCGAGCTTCGCGGACGCCTACGGTGCTGCGGGCGACGGCAAGGTGCAGCCCGGCGAGGCGTTCACGCTCACGGCGGTGCTGAAGAACACCGGGCCGGCGGCGGCGACGAACCTCAGCGGGGTGTTGTCCTCGACGTTCCCGCAGGTGAGCCTGACCTCCGCGAGCTCGGCCTACCCGGACCTGGCCGCGGCGACCGGCACCGGGGCGAACGTGACGAGCTTCACCGGCACCCTCGCGCCCACCACGCCGTGCGGGGTGACGATCGACCTGCTGCTGAGCGTGGCCACGACGCAGGGTCCCGAGCGTGTCCCCGTGCCGGTGCCCGTCAGCTGCGGCGCCAACCAGATCCCGGCGGGCGGCGGTGGCTCGTCGCCGGGCACCACCCCCGCGAACGAGCCCACGACGCCCACGATCCCCACGACGCCCACGACCCCCGCGGTCATCACGACGACGCCGGAGGCCGGAACGACCCCGGCCACCACGACAACCACGCCCAGCGCCCAGACGCGGCCGCTGCCGACCCTCTTCCGCCTCTCGGCGGCGATCGACCGGCAGCTCGTGCGGACCGTCCGCACCCGCGGGCTGCGCCTGCGCCTGCGCGGGACGCAGGCGGTGACCGCCACGGTGACGGTCACGGTGTCCCGGGCCGTGGCGCAGCGACTCGGACTGCCGAGCCTGACCCTGCTCCGCGCCCGCGTGAAGCTCGCCGCCGGGACGCGGCGCGTCGTGCGGCTGCGGCCGTCCGCCGCCGTCGTGTCCCGGCTCAAGGGCCGGCAGAACCTGCCCGTGGTGCTGCGGGTCTCCGCGACGCCGGCGTCCGGGCGAACGGTCGTGGTCACCCGCGCGCAGCGCCTGGGCTGAGCGCCCCGGCGCCCGTGCGGTCAGGCCCGCGCGGGGGTCTCCACCAGGTCCGCGGCCAGCAGGCGGTCCGCGACCGCGCGCAGGTCGCTGTCCAGGTGCCCGCACAGCACGTCGCGCAGGACGGCGCGCAGTTGGCCGGCCAGCTCGTCCGTGAGCGCGGCGAGCGTGTCGGCGGGCGGGACGCCGGTCCCGCTCACGAGGGCGCGCTCGAGCGCGACGATCTGGCTGATCCGCAGCGTCAGAGCCGGGCGCTGCTCCGGGTGGGCGCAGAGCGCCGCCAGGCGACCGGCGAGGCGCCCGCTCTGCGGGCCCTCGGGCTCCAGCAGCGCCCGGAGCGCCATCAGGTGGTCCGACAGCGCGTCGTCGTCCCGCTCACGCATGCAGCCGAGCTCGAAGCGGCGCAGCGCCCACGCGAGCTCGCCCGAGCGCGGCATCCGGCGGCTCACCAGGCTGCAGAACGCGCGCAGCTCGTCCTCCTGGCCGGCGCTGACCAGGCACGTGCCGTGGACGACGCCGCCGGCCGCCGGCCCCAGGGGCACGAGCTGCCAGGGGCCGCCGGCCGCGCGGGACCAGCCGACGGGCGAGAGCGC
>JAOPZU010000253.1 GCA_025963955.1 Solirubrobacterales bacterium | reverse complement strand
TGAACGCGGGCAGCGACGCGTGGTGGACCGCGGTCGAGCTGCCGCGCCGGGCGCGGCGCACGGGGGCTGACCTCATCCACCACCCGCTTCCGGCGCTCTGCCCCGCGGCGCCGGTGCCCCAGGTGGTGACGGTGCACGACCTCGCCTTCGAGCGGGTGCCGGAGTGCTTCGACCCGGCCTTCCGCCGCTGGGCCTCGCTCACGCACCGCGCCGCCGCCCGGCACGCGGCGGTCGTGGTCTGCGTCTCCCGGACGACGCTGACGGACGTGCGGGCGCGGTGGGGCGTCCCGGAGGAGCGCCTGGTCCTCGCGCGCCACGGGCCGGGACAGGACGTCGACGCAAGCCGCCCACGCTCCGGCACGAGCCACCTGCTGTACGTCGGCGACGACGAACCGCGCAAGAACCTGCGGCTGCTCCTGGACGCGCACCGGCGGCTGCACGCCCAGGCGCGGGCGGGTGGCGGCGCGCCGCCGCCGCTCGTCCTGGCGGGGACGGCACGGCCGCCGGGCGGGCACCAGGAGGGCGTCGTCGTGGTCGACCGGCCGGAGCCCCGCCTGCTGGCGTCCCTGCTGGCGGACGCGCTGGCGCTCGTGCTGCCAAGCCTGCACGAGGGCTTCGGTCTGACGGCACTGGAGGCGATGGCCGCCGGGGTCCCGGTCGTGGCGGCGCGGAGCCCCGGGGTCACCGAGACGTGCGGCGACGCGGCGCTGTACACGAGCCGCCACAACCCCGAGGACCTGGCGCGCGTCCTCGCCCGGGTGACGGGCGACGCCGCGCTGCGCCGCGACCTGTCCGAGCGCGGGCGCCGGCACGCCGCCGAGTTCTCCTGGGCGCGGGCAGCCCGTGCCCACGTCCAGGCCTATAACCTCGCGCTCGATGGGTGAGCCCGCCCCACCGCTCGCGGCCCCGCCGGGGCCGTCCGACCGACCGCTGCGCGTCGCCATCCTCGGCACCCGTGGGATCCCCGCGTCCTACAGCGGCTTCGAGACGGCCGCCGAGCAGCTCGCCAGCCGCCTGACGGCGAAGGGCCACGAGGTCATCGTCTACTGCCGGCCGCACGTCGTCGACCCGCGGCTGAAGGAGTGGAAGGGCGCGCGCCTGGTCCACATCCCGACGGTCCGCAACAAGTACCTGGACACCTTCACGCACACCTTCCTCTCGGCCGTGCACGCCGCGCGGACGCTGAAGCCGGACGTGGCGCTGTTCTTCATCGCCGGCAACTCTCCGATGTGCCTGATCACCCGCGCGGCGGGCATCCCGACGGTCATCAACGTCGACGGCCTGGACTCCGACCGCTCGAAGTGGCCGGCCGTGGCGAAGGGCTACCTCCGCTTCGCGGAGCGCCAGTCGCCGCGCTGGGCGGACACCGCCATCACCGACAGCCACGCGGTCGCGGAGATCTTCGCCGAGCGCTACGGCCGACGGATCGGCGTCGTCCCCTACGGCGTGGAGGACCCGGGGTTCCAGGGCACCGAGACGCTCGAGCGCCTGGGCCTGGAGCCCGACCGGTACATCCTCTTCGTCGGGCGCCTGGAGCCGGAGAACAACCCGCACCTGCTCGTGGACGCGTTCGCGCGGATCCCCGAGGCGAAGGCGAAGGGCATGAAGCTCGTCATCGTCGGCGGCGCGCCGTACGCCGACGAGTACATCCGCCAGGTCCGCCGCAAGGGCGACCCGCGGGTCCTCTTCCCGGGCTACATCTTCGGGCAGGGCTACTGGGAGCTGCAGCGCCACGCGTACGTGTTCTGCGCGCCGACCGAGGTGGGCGGGACGCACCCCGTGATCCTCGAGGCGCTGGCCGCCGGGAACGCCGTCCTGGTCAACGATCACGCCCCGAACGTGGAGACCGTGGGCGACGCGGGTCTGACCTTCAGCGGCGCCGAGGGCGTCCCGTCCCTCACCGCCCAACTCGAGCGGCTGCTCGACGAGCCCGAGCTCGTCGCGACCCTCCGCACGCGCGCCCTGGAGCGCGCCAAGCGCTACTCGTGGTCCGCCGTCACCGACCAGTACGAGACCCTGCTGCGGCGCGCGACCGACGCGAGCGGCCCCGGGCCGCTGCCGCCGGAGCTCGTGGACGGGTACGTGGCGCCGGTGGCCGAAGACGCCCCGCCAACAACCGCACCCTGACGCGAACCGGCGGACCGGCTACCGTCCGTCCCGCGCCCGGATGGCGGAATTGGTCATACGCGGCCGGCTTAAAACCGGCTGTCCGTGAGGACATGGGGGTTCGAGTCCCCCTCCGGGTATCGCGCGGGGCGCCACGGCGGAGGACCGCGGTAGCCTCGCGGGGTCGGTGATCCTCGCGCTCCACACCCGGTATCGCACGATCGGCGGTGAGGAGCGCGCCGTCGCCGACCTCTGCTGGCTGGCGCGCGAGCACCTCGGGGAGGACGTGGCGCTCGTGGAGCGCGACTCCACCGACCTTGATCGCGCGACCGCGGCGCGGGGCCTGCTCGGCGGCGGGCTGGACGCGGCGCAGGTGACCGCGGCGCTCGCGCGGACGGGCGCCGACCTGGTGCACGCGCACAACCTGCTGCCCACCTTCGGCTGGCGCACGCTCGCCGCGGCGCAGGCCGCCGGGGCCGCGACGGTCCTGAGCCTGCACAACTACCGGCTGGTCTGCGCGGTGGCGACCTGCGTGGACCCCGCCGGGGAGGACTGCGTGCGCTGCCACGGCCGGAACACGCGGCCCGGCGTGCGCCTGCGCTGCCGTGGCGGGCTCGCGGAGTCCGCGCTCTACG
>JAOPZU010000235.1 GCA_025963955.1 Solirubrobacterales bacterium | reverse complement strand
TCGACGCGCTGGACCTCGTCGACCTCGTCGAAGTAGATCGCCAGGCCCCCGCCGGGAACCGGGCAGGCGCGGACGTCGAACCAGTGCCGCACCGGGGCGAAGTACTCCCGGAAGCGCATCGGCCGCTGCTCCCGGATCGCGGCCTCGTACTGCCGCTGGAACGTGGACCCGACAGCTTCCGGGAAGACCTCCCAGACGTTGCGCCCCAGCAGATCCTCGGCGTTCTTGCCGAGGAGCCACTGGGTGTGCTGATTCACGTGGATGACCGTCCACTTCCGGTCGAGCATGAGGAACGCGCCGGGCATGGTGCTGACCAGCGACTCGCCGGACAACTCGGCCCCAGCCGCGCTTGACAGCCCCACGTCGCGCCCGCGCTTCACCCCACGGGCCCTTGGTCCCGTCACCGGCCCGGCACGGGGTTGGCGGAGCGACAGCGCTCATCGCGGTCGCAGCGCTCCATGCCCCTGCGCGGGGAGACGTGCGCCCGATCCATGAGTCCATCCTTCGGCATCTACCCCCGTGAGCGCAACGCCGCGTGTCGCGTGCGCGACATCCGCAGGCCCGTCTGGGAGGCCCCGCTCCGGGGTAGGCTCGCCCGCATGAGAGATCGCGTCTCGCTCGGGAAGATCGTGCCCGACCTGATGACCGACCTGACCACGGAAGAACGTGCTTGGGTGCTGCGGAACCTCATCGTCCCGCAGATCAGCGTCGCCCCAGGGGTGTGGGACTGGCAGAGCGTGCCCGCCCCCCGGGCCGGCGTCCTGCTTCTCACCGGCCTGCTGGCTCACCGCGTCACCATCGCCGGTCAACTCGGCGCTGACCTGCTCGGACCCAATCATGTGGTGCAGCCCTGGCACAGCGAACCGAAGGTCGCCCAGCTGGTCGATCACTACGAATGGCGCGCGCTGGCGCCCACCACCTTCGCGGTGCTCGACCGGGAGTACATGGCGGCCGTCGCCCGCATCCCTGCCCTCGCGCCGAGCCTCGCGGCGATCTCCATCGACCACTCCTCGATGGCCGCCTGCCAGATGGCCATCCTCGCGCAACCGCACATGGAGGACCGCCTGCTCATGCTGTTCTGGCACTTCGCCGAGCGGTGGGGAAAGGTGACGCCGGCCGGCGTGGAAGTCAGCCTGCCGGGACTCACGCAGACGATCCTGGCCGAGGCGATCGCCGCCGGGCGTCAATCGGTCAATCGGGCGATGACGCTACTGCGGGCGCTCGACCTCCTCCAGGGGGAGCACGGCACCTGGCTGCTCCACTCTGATGCCTCGTCCGCCCGCATGGCGCTGCAACAGCACCGCGCGCACGACACCGCCGCCTGACCTCCGGACGTCGCGTGGTTCCAAGGGCCGGTTCTGCCCGCCCGCGTGCCGCCACCGCAGCCTGCGCTGAGTGCTCTTCCGCACCATCGACTCCTAGGCGAGTGCGAAAGTGCCGACAGACCTCTCGATGGCCTCGAACTCGATGAACGCCGGCAGCTGGTTGTGTCCCAATCCCGGCGACCGGGACCGCCTGCTGGACATGGAGCACCGCTTGAAGCCCGTTCGCGGCGTCACGATGGGGGTCCTTGCCGTCGCGCTGATCATCTGCGGCCCGTGGGTCGGCTGGTGGACGCTTGCGCCCCTCACGGTCGCCACGCTCGGCTTCGCGATCGTCGACCGCGGGATCGAACAAGCCGGCCGTCCTGAGCTCCGTATCGCGCTGGCCTGGGTGCTCTCGATGGTCGCCATCAGCGGGGCGGTCGCTGCCGCGGGCGGACCGAACGCCTCCACCGTCACCTGGCTCGTCCTCCCCGTGATCACACTGCCGGCACGGTTCGGAATGCGCGGCTTACAGGCCGGCGCGGTGTTCGCCGCGACGTGCATGATCGTGGTCACGCTCGGCGTGAACCCGCACGCCGTGCTTCACGCTCCAGACCGGCTCTTCGCCCCGCTCGCGCTGCTGCTCGGCATCACTCTGCTGTCCATCGCGCTCATGCGCTCAGACCTGCACCACCGGTCAGTGGCCGTCATCGACCCGCTCACCGGCATGCTCAACCGGGCGGCACTCGCGACACGCACAAGCGAACTCGCGCAGCAGGCCGCGATCGTGAAGCGGCCCATCGGCCTTGTCGTCGGGGACCTGGACCACTTCAAGGCGGTCAACGACCTGCACGGCCACGCCACCGGTGACGCGGTCCTGCAGGAAGTCGCCTACCGCATCCGGAAGCACCTGCGCGCGTTCGACCTGGCCTACCGCCTCGGCGGCGAGGAGTTCCTCGTCATCGTCCCTGGTGCGTCCGCTCAACAAGCCGGCGACATCGCTCAGACGTTGTGCTCGGCGATCTCAGCCTCCCCTGCCGCAGGACTGTCGATGACCATGTCCTTCGGCGTTGCGGCCTCGCCGCCCGGCGTCTTCGAGTTCGACGAGGTCTTCGCGCAAGCCGACCTCGCGTTGTACGCCGCCAAAGCGGCAGGCCGCAACCGCGTCAACCGGGCCGGACCACAACCAGCCCGCCACTTCTGAGCGGCACGAGGTCGGCCGAACCCTGCTTGGCGTCGATGCGCCGGTGAGACCCGCAGAGAGCTTTGCGTCAGCCCGCGATCGACACACACGCCCAGGCGGCAGCCGCGTCGGTGCCCCAGCGCGCACCGGCACTGGCGAAGAGCTGCCGCACCAGGGCCTTCGAGGGCTGCTCGGCGAGAGCGGCTGCGGCCTGTCCTCGGTGGTCTTCGACCTGGACGATGAGCTCGTGCTGGGTGGCCTGCACGCGCAGCGCGATGGGTCCGTGGCCGTGCTGAACGGCGTTGGTCACGAGCTCGCTGGCGATGATCTGCGCGTCGATCAGCTCGGATTCGCTCAGTATCTGGCCCAGGCGTGCGGCGAGCGCCTGGCGGGCGAGTTGCGGCGCATCGTCTGCGGGCGGCAGGTCGAGGTCCAGCAGGTACTGCTCCATCGCGGGATCCGATGTTCGGGTGCATGTCCGTCGGTAGCCCGCAACGCGTGCCCCGGCGTCCTTCGCACAACGCCAATCTGAACCCTGACCGAGTCCTGACGGCTTTACCTACTCTACCGCGCGGCTCGGCCACCTGGGCGGGCCCCGACGCGCCAAAAAGGGTTGCGCTGATCTTTCTTGATGCCGGCGGGCTCGATGCCGACGCCAGGGGGGGTGTAGCGTTCCCGCATACGCGAGCTGACGGCCGGACTGCCCTGAGGGCGGGACTAACGCTGAACGCGGGTTTTCCAGCGGTGACCCGTTGCCGTCCTCCGGACGCTGGATGACCCATCTCGCATCGGAGGTCGGCAGAAGAGGACGTACGAATGCCCGACTCAGTGACCAGTCCTGCAGTGTTGATCTGCAACCACATCGTCAAGGTCACCAACGATTACACCGGCCGGGGCCCGACCAAGGCCCGCGCGCACATCAACGAGGATCTGGTGACCGTGGTGCTGCAGGAGATCCTTCTCAAAGGCGAGCGGAGCCTCGTCGCTGACGGCCGTGGCGAGGAGGTCCTGCGCATGCGGAGGGCCTTCCAGGACACCATGCAGAAGGACTACGTCGCCGGCATCGAGCAGATCCTCGGACGCAAGGTGTCCGCGTTCTTGAGCGCGAATCATCTGGATCCCGATGTGGCGATCGAGAGCTTCATGCTTCACCCGGTCGACCAGGGCGGTGCCGGGCGCGGCAAGCCGGCAGCCTGAACAGGACCGGCCCAGGTGGCCGCTCGAACCGCGGGGTTCCCAACGGTTCCCGCTGGGCACCTAGGTCGCGGGGGCCTTGTCTCTAGGGTATTCAGTTCGCCCGGCCGGGCTCCGCAGTGAGCGCAGGACGCCGGGAGGTCGACAACGGGCCGCCCGGCGGCCTGCGTCGTGCCACCCATCGGAGCTCTTAGGGGTTGGAGCAGGGCGGCTTCACGCGAGGTTCTTGAAGCGGTGTCCCCCGGCCTTCTTGGCTTGGTACATGGCGAGGTCGGCCTGGATCAGGAGGGTCTCGCAGTCCTGGTGATCGAGCGCGGTCGCGCCGATGGATGCGGTGACGCAGATCTTGTGGCCACCCCGCGTGGTGTGTCCCTGGCCTTGAACGGCGGCGAGAAGCCTGGCGGCGACGACGCTCGCTCCGGTGGGCCCGGTGGCGGACAGGATGACCGCGAACTCATCGCCGCCCAGGCGGCCGAGGACGTCTTCTTCGCGGAGCTGCCTCGTCAGGGCTCCAGTGATCCGGACCAGCAGCTCATCGCCGGTGGCATGCCCGAAGGTGTCGTTGACGCGTTTGAAGCCGTCGAGGTCGAGCAGCAGCAAACTCGCCGGTCCGCCGTGCCGCCGCACGCGGGCGCACTCACGGCTCAGCTCCTCCGCGAATCGGCGTCGCGTGAGCAGACCGGTCAGGGCGTCGTGATCGGCCAGGTGCCGCAGCTGCTGTTCGATCCGCTTCTGGTCGCTGATGTCCAGGGCCTGCACGATCATCTCGGTGTTGCCGTCGGCGTCGTGGACGATCGCGGGTGAGATCAGTGCCCAGATGTAGTGCCCGTCGCGGTGGCGCAGGCGGATCTCCGCGCGCCCAGGCTGCCCCTGTCGGGCGGCGGCGATGAGTCGGTCGCGTTGCTCGAGGTCCTCGGGGTGCGTGATCATGGCGCCGGCACGACCGATCAACTCCGCGGCCTCCATTCCGAGCATGTCCGCAAAAGCCGGGTTGCAGCTGATGACCTCGGAGGCGGTACCGGTTCGATCCAGGCGGCTGATGACCTTGCCCACCGGCGCGTGGTGGAAGGCGACGGCGAAGCGCTCGCGAGCGACGAGGAGCTCGCGGTGCTCGCGTTCGCGGTCGGTGACGTCGAGCGAGACGCCCCCGAGACCGATCGCCTGTCCGTCGCGGTCGAGAACCGGGAACTTCTGAAGCCAGTAGTGCCGCAGCTCGCCACCACGGGAGGCGTCGGCGAAGGTGACGTCGTATTCGCGTGCCCGTCCGTCGGCCAGCACCTCGAGGTCCTCGACGGCGAAGCGCTGCTGCTGCGCTTGATCGTGGGTCAGCGCCATGCTCTGCCCGTCCAGTTCCTCCGCCGTACGGCCGAGAATCGCGGCGAGCCGGCGGTTGACGCTCAACCAGCGGCCGTCGAGGTCGCGCAGGAAGACGGCGAGCGGGCTGTGGTCCAGGATCGCCTGGGTGCGCGCCTGCCAATCGGCGAGCTCCTCCTGCAGCTCGTGCTGCTCGGTCAGATCGACGATCTGGGAGACGAAGAACTCGGCCTCACCGTTCTGATCCCGCACCAGCGAGACGGCCAGGCGCGCGAAGATGACCGTTCCGTCCGGACGCAGGTAGCGCTTGTTGAGCTCATAGCCTTCGCGGTGCCCCGCGAGCGTCTCGTCGAGCAGCTGCAAGTCGCTTTCCAGGTCCTCCGGGTGTGTCACCTGCTGGAAGTCGCACGACAGCAGCTCGCTCGCCGGGCGCCCCAAGAGGCGGCAGAGCGCGTCGTTGACACGCTGGAAACGTCCGTCGAGGGCGACGAGACAGAGCCCGACCGGCGCGCGCGCGAAGACGGTCTCGAACAGCCGCAGGGCACGCAGGCCCTCCAGCTCGGACACGCGCTCGCCCGTCGTCCCGGTCGCTCCCCCCGCGGGCGGCGGCCGGTGCACCTCGCGCGAACAGGCCATGCCACCGATCAGCTGCTCGTCCCGGCGCACCGGCTGGAACGTCGTCTCGTACGTCCTCGCGCCGTCCCCGGAGACGACTCGGGCGGTGACCGTCTCCCCCGTGAGCGCCCGCGTACACAACGGAGCAAGCTGGGCCCACCGCTTCGCCGACATCACGTCCCGCGCGTACCGGCCGACCAGACGCTCGGCGATCAAGCCATGACGCGCAGCGGCTTCCCCGTGCACGGCGCAGATGCGCACGTCTTGGTCGAAGAGCACCACAGAGAGGTGGGCCATCGATCGCAGCCCCGCCTCGGTCAGCACGTCGACGGCGGAGGGATCCAGACGCTGCTCATCCATGGCCGAGGACCAAGCGGGAAGGACCGCAGGGTGATGAGGACCTCACGCCGTCGTCATCGGCAACCGACGGAGAAGCCTGTAGCTCAGCGTTCGCACGCCGCACCGGCACCACAGGAGTCGGGCTACTGACTCGATTAGGCGTGCGCGATACGGTGGAAGGATGCCGCCGTCTCCTGTTCGGGGCCGGCGGGATTCTCTCGCCAAAGGGGCGACGCCGCTCGTGAGAACGGGCTCGCGTCGAACCACAGCAATCGCTTGGGGCTGGGTATGGACGGGTCTTGGCAGGTGGAGCTCCCAACGAGCGTCGACGCCGCACATGTCGCTCGGCAGACGATCCGCCAGCGCCTCGAATCCAAGCTCGACCACGCAGCGATCGTCGACGCGCAGATCGTCGTCGGTGAGCTCGTCACCTACGGCATCCGGAACGGTTCCGCCTCGCTGCGCCTTCGCGCGTGGTTGGACGGGCCCCTGGTGTGCGTCGAGGTCGCCGGGGTGAGCACGGGAGCGGCCGCGTCGTTCCCCGCGGACATGGACGCACTCCAGCCCGAGTGGGGGCCGCGGCTCATCCAGGCGCTCGCGCACGCGTGGGGCGTGCGCGACAACGCTCTTTGGGTCCGCCTCAAAGACCCGGCCGACGTCCGTGGCTGGCGCGCCCACCGGTGGCCGTGACGACACCGTCCGCCGCCGGGCCCGATCCGCTCTACGAGGAGTCGATCCCCTACGCGCGCTCCCCGAGCGTCGACACCGTTGCCGTGACCTGCACCGCGATGCCGTTGAGGCGGGCGTTGCCGGAAAGGCGGTCCTGGTCCTCCCGAGCTCCGGAGACGAGCAGGTTGTAGTTGGCGCCGCCGGCCGCGATCGCCGTCGTCCAGGAACCGCCGGGGTGATGGCCCCAGCCCTGCGGGAGCGCGACGGTGCCGGGGTTCATCTCGTCGCTGACGCGGGCCTCGACCTCGATAGCGCCCTGCGGTGAGCTGATGCGCACACGGTCGCCGTCCGCGACGCCGCGAGGCTGCGCGTCGGCGGGATGGATGCGCAGGCGCTGGACGCGGTCGCCGGCCATGAGCTTGGGGACGTTGTGCATCCAGGAGTTGTGCGAGCGCAACTCGCGCAGGGAGATCAGCCGCAGCGGATGCGCTTGGGCGCACGGCGAGGTCCTCGAGCTCCCGGGTCATCTCGTGGTGCTCGAGGTGGACGAGCTTGTCCTTGTGCTTGATGTGCCTGCGGGCGATGCCGGTGTCGCAGTGGTCGGCGAGCTTCTCGCCGCGAGGGTTCGCCCACAGCTTCTTGCGGCTGTAGCCCCTGCGCCGAAGGCCGAACAGGTCCCCCTCCGGGCCGAGCCGGAGGAAGAGGTCGAAGGACTGCTGCGGCGTCATCCGGATCCCCAGCTTGCCCAGCGCCCGGACCGCGGGCGCCGGAGACGGGACGATGCCGATGCGGCGGGCGATCTGGTCAAGGATCCACCACTCCTCCCGGCACTCCCCGGGAGGGTCGGACGCCTTCGGCACCCACTGCGCGTACGGGACGAGCGAGTGACCGGAGCAGAACCACGGGTACTGGTCGCGCTCCTGCCCGTTCGTCCCGGGCAGGACGTAGTCCGCGTGGCGACCGGAGTCGTTGACGTAGAAGTCGATCGACACCAGGAGGTCCAGCTCCGCGAGCGCTGCCGACGTCGCCGCCGAGTCCGGGCCCATGTGACCGGGATTGCTGGCGATCAGGATCAGCGCGCGGAGCTGCCCGTCTCCGGGCGTGGTGATCTCGCGGGCCATCGTCGCCAGCGGCGAGGTCCCCATGATCTCCGGAAAGCCGTCCACCCGCGTGTGCCACGACCCGTAGGTCGCCTGGCCGAGCTTCCAGGCGACGTCCTCGATGTCGATCAGCGGCCGTCCGATGACCGCGCCACCGACGCGGTCGAAGTTCCCGGTCACGAGGTTCAGCGCGTCCAGCAGGTACTTCACCAGCGTCGAGGACCGGCCGAGCGACGCACCGCAGCGACCGTGGGCCGAAGCCGACGGCGCCGTGGCGAAGGCGCGGGCGAGCTCACGGACGTCCTCCGCGGGGACGCCCGTGAGCACCTCGGTCGCCTCGGGCGGATGGTCGGCCACCAGGGACTTGACGAAGTCACCGCCGCGCGCCTGGGCGTCCATCGCAGCCTGGTCGTGCAGGCCCTCGGCGAAGATCACCTGCAGCATCGAGACGATCAGCCAGGCGTCCTCGTCGGCACGGATCGGCTGCCACTCGAACGCCTCGGCGGTCTGGGTCCGACGCGGGTCGACGACCACCACGCGGCCGCCACGCCCGACGATCGCGTGGAGGCGATCCTTGATCCGCGGCGCGGTGACCATGCTCGCGTGGGAGACGAGCATGTTCGACCCGACGATGAGCAGGAAGTCGGTCCGGTCGATGTCGGGGATCGGGTTGATCAGCGGGTGCCCGTACAGCAGCGCGCCCGTCGACCAGTAGTTGTTGATGTCGACCGACGCGCCGACGAACGCGTGCTTGGACCCCAGGGCGGCGGTGAGGCCATTGGCCCAGAAGAACGCCCCGTAGTTGAACGCGCTCGGGTTCCCCAGATGCGTGCCGACCGAGTGACCGCCATGGTCGGAGATGACGCGCTTCAGCCGGCGGCCGATGTCCTCCAGTGCGACGTCCCACGAGACCGCCTTGAACGTCCCGTCGGCCTGGCGCTGCATCGGCTCCGTCACGCGCTCGGGGTCGTTCGCCGCGTCGGCGAGCGCGATGCCCTTCGGGCAGGCGAAGCCCTGCGAGACCGGGTGCTCCTTGTCCGGGCGGATCTTCGTCATGCGGCCGTCTTCCACCGTGATGACCACGCCGCAGCTCGCCTCGCAGATCCCGCAGAACCCGATCTTCTCCTCGGTCGCCATGGGCCCACGCTCCCATCCGGGGTCGGCCGGGGCAATCGGCCGGACGGCCGACGGACATCGGCCACCCGGGCGAGCACAGCGCGTAGCATCGGAGATCGTGCTCGAGGAGGTCGAACCGGAGGGGTGGTGCGTCGGGCAGTTGCTCGCCGACGAGCACCTCGCGCGCGGGATCACCGATCTGCACCGACGGGCGACGATGGCGGCCGGCGGCTCCGCCTCTGGGCATCGCGCGGTCCGTGGCGTCGGCGAGGCGGTCAGCGTCCTCGCCGACTGCGGCGACCGTCTGGTCGCCACGCTTCAGGGCCCGCCGCGCGCACGCCGTGTGGCAGCGGGCCTGCTCGCCGAGCACGCTGCGCTCGGACGCAGGCTCACCGCAGAGACCCAGAGCGAGCGCGAGCGCCGGTCCCTGCGCCTGCGCTCGGCTGTCGCACGGGTCCGCGCGGTCCGCGGCCGTGAGGACGTCTTCGCGGCCGTGGTCGATCAGCTCGCCGCCTCCGGCTTCGACCGCGTCATGCTCACCCGGGTCCGCGACGGCGTCGGTGTGCCGGAGCGGTATCGCCTGGCGCGCGATCCCGACTGGGCCGACGAGATCCTCCGCGTCGGGCAGGCTCATCCGATGCAGCTCGCCGACCTCGTGCACGAGAGCCAGATGGTCCGCCGGCACGGTCCGGTGATGGCGAACGACGTGGCCGTCAACCCCGCCGTCCATCGGCCCTTGGCCGAGGTGACCGGTTGCCTCTCCTACGTCGCTGCGCCGGTCCTCGTCGAGGGTCAGGTGGTCGCGTTCCTCCACGCCGACGCCCACTTCCAGCGCCGCCACGTCGACGCCGACGATCGCGACGCGATGTGGATCTGCGCGGAAGCCGCCGGGGCCGCGCTCGAGCGCGGGGCGCTCCGCGCCCAGGCCACGACGCTCCGCGCCGGCATCGCGCGTGCCGCGGCCGCCATCGCCGCGCTGGCCGAGGAGCCCGCCGGCCCGCTCCCGCTTGTCAGCGAGGAGGACGACGCGATGGCTCCGGCACGGAGCTCCGATCCCCCGCTGAGTCGCCGGGAGCTCGAGGTCCTCGAGCTCATGGCCGGCGGCGCCACCAACGCCCGCATCGCGCAGGTCCTCGTGCTCTCCCCCGCCACGGTCAAGACCCACGTCGCGAACATCCTGCGCAAGCTCGGGGTCAGCAACCGCGCGCAGGCCGCCGCGCAGTTCTCGCGCCTCGGCCGTCGCTGAGGCGCCCTCAGGTGAACCGTTCGGCGACCACCTCCGGCGGCGGGCGATGGCGTCGCAGGCGCCGGATGTCGGAGTAGCCCAGGAGGCCGAGGACGGTAGGTACGCCGGCGTGGAAGGTGCGGTAGACGAGGATCGCCCCGAGGGTGAGGCTGAGCGGGCTGCCGTACGCGGCGAACATCCCGATCAGCCCGCCTTCAGCGCTTCCGGGCAGAGGGATCAGCGCACCGCCGTGCCCGAGGACGTAGGCGAGCGTGAAGGCCGAGAGGGGCACCGCCCCGTGCCCGAGCGCCCGGAACGCCGCGGCGGCCGACGCCACGTCGAAGGCGAAGTAGCCGATCGAGCCGAGGATCAGCTGCGCGTCGCCGCGGCGAAGCATCTCGAGGCTCAGCTGCACGGAGTCGCGCAGGAAGATCTGGCCCCGCCGCACGGTTCCGCGCACCCGCTGCCCCGGTGCCGCCTGCAGCACCGGCAACCGTCGCGGCGCGACGACGGCAACGACCAGCACGAGGGCCGCGCCGAAGGCCGGCCCGAGCGTGCCCTGCCATCCGACCCCCGCGGGGAGGAGTCCGGTCGTCGCCGCCACGCCAACGAGGATGACCGCGACAAAGCTCACGCCGCTGGTGACGAGGAACAGCACCGCGGTCCGGCTGGTGGCGTAGGCGGTGGGGA
>JAOPZU010000233.1 GCA_025963955.1 Solirubrobacterales bacterium | reverse complement strand
AGGAGACCAGTACTAATGGGTCGAGGGCTTGACGGATATTTGATTACCTTGTGGCAAACTGTGCAGTTTTGAAAGACCGCCAAGAGCGGTCACGACCCCACACCCCTTGTGTGGTGGGGTGGTGACCGGATCTTTCGCGATTTTCCGGTGGTTATTGCGAGAGGGAAACACCCCTTCCCATTCCGAACAGGGCAGTTAAGCCTCTCAGCGCTGATGGTACTTGGCTCGCAAGGGCCCGGGAGAGTAAGACGCCGCCGGATTTAATTGAACAATGGGCCTCCTTCGGGAGGCCCGTTGTCGTTAAGCAGCCAGTCTCCGGCCGGCTTCCGGGACATGAACGGGTTCCGCGTGAGGGCGGGACCGTTGAGGGCGGGACCAGTGAGGGCGCGACCGGCCTGCGGGCTGGTCCGGCAGCGCGCGGGCCTACGTGTGCCTCTAGGCGGCACTGCGTGGTGTGTTTCGAGGGCCGCTCCGCTTGCCCAGTCTCGCGGTGCACGCCGAGGCGACGCCGAGACCCGATCTATGCCCGTCTACACGGGGGTGATTCGGGTCTCGGCGCGCAGCCGACGGAGCTGGGTGCTCCTCCGGGGCGCACCGTCGTCGGCGCGCGGCGGGACGGGCTCCGGCCCGCGAGGCCCGCACGCCGCGAGGCCTGCGTCGATCCCAGGCTCTGCTTCCGCCCGAGATCGACGCAGGCCCCGCGTCGTTGTCTTTCTACCCGGCGCGTCCGGTGTGCTGCAGCCCGGCGCGCCCGGTTGCCTCCCGCGACCCGGGCCCCGACCACCCTCCCAGGAAGGTCGACGCCGCCGGGCCGAGGGGCGGCACGAGTCAGATGTGGCGGCTGAGCTTCCGCGTACCGTCGTCGGTGCGGGCCGGCACCGGCGCGAGCTCAGTGGAGAGCACGTGGTGGTGCAGGCACAGGACCGCACGCACCGGGGGACGGCCGTGACCGCGGCCCCGGGCGGCGCCCTCAAGGCGCGCAGCACGACCGTGGGGATCGCGCGCCGCGCCGTGGAAGATGTCCAGCTCGGCAAGGAGCGCGTCGCCGTCCGAGGAGTCGTCCGGGGTCCGGTTCAGCGGGTAGCTGTCCAGGGTCGCGAAGGCGACCACAAGCTCGGCGGCGCCCCGCAGCGCGGCCCGCCACGGACGGGGGGACCGGCTCTGATCTTCCGTAGGGGGGAACATGTGTTCGCCACGCTAGGCGCTTCGACGGACGGAACGCGTGTTCGTGTCATTTGATCACGCCAAAGCCCTTGTTCGTGGGCTTTACGCGGTGTGAGCTGCAACGGATCTTGCGACTCCGGGCGGAATCCGCGCCCGCAACGTGCGGAAGTCCCGGGTCCGGCCGGTGCGCCGGTCTCCGCTCAGCGGCCGGATGCGGTAGCGGCTCAGACGGTGGTGCCGAGGGAGGACCAGACGTCGATCTTGTGCTGCACGCGCGTCACGACCTCGCTGGTGAAGTCGGTCGTGCCGTGGTGGCCGCCGAGGTCCGGGGTCTTGACGCCGGCTGCCGTCGCCTCGAGCACCGACTCGTAGATCGCGCGCGAGGCGCGCTCGGCGCCCTCGTGGCCCGCCGTCGCCGCATAGTGCAGGACGGCCGCGCAGCTCAGGATCATCGCCATCGGGTTCGCGACATCCTTCCCCAGGAGCGTCGGCGCGGTCCCGTGCGGGGCCTCGGCCATCGCCGCCCGCGTGCGGTACTCCTCGTCGAACGCCAGCAGCACCGACTCGGCGCCCGCGATCGAGCCGAACATCGGCATCACGAGGTCGGAGAGGCAGTCGCCGTCACGGTTCAGGGCGGGGATGACGAGCGGGGTCTCGGTCGCGCCCGAGATGAGGCCGGCGTAGGTCGCGTCGATGAGCATCGGCCGGTACTCGACCTCCGGGTACTGCGCGGCCGCCTTGTCCATCTCCTCCTTGAGCATGCCCTCGTAGACGGGGGAGACGGTCCACTTCGGACCGCCGTAGACCTTGCCGCCCATCTTCGTGGCCTGCCGGAACGCGTACTCGCTGACCGCGCGGCAGACGGAGCGGGTGATGCGCTCCACGCGCACGGCGACCTCGTCGTCGCTGCCCGCCTCGCCTTCGCGGGACTCCTTGGCCCCATAGGCGTCCCCGACGGCCATCCGCACGACGGAGATCGGGTGGTAGGTGCCGCCGATCGGCGTCACCCCGGGAATGCGCCGCCCGGTGCGGACGATGACCTTGCCGTCGATGCCCTCGCGCAGCAGGCGGTTCGGCGAGCCGACGTCATCCTTGCCCTCGGGCGTGATCGTCGCGGCCTTGATGCCGAAGCCGTACTTGCGAATGGCCGTCGCGGCCTCGGTGACCACCCCGTTCTGCGTGGCGCGCCGGTTCGCGAGCGAGAGGTCATAGTGGACGAGCTCCGGCTGCAGGCCGATGACGTCCGGGGCTAGGAGGCGGATGGCCTGGTCCAGGAGCTCCTGTCCGGTCTCGTCACCTTCGAGGATGGCGATCTTCAGGGGTGCGGGCACCCGCCTGACCCTAGTGCCTACCCGCCCGGTTTCAAGGTGCCACCGGCGAGCAGCCGGCGGCCCGTGGTCAGAGCCGCGCGGTGTCTTCGCGTCAGCGCTCGTGCAGCAGCAGCGCCGCGCCGAGCGCGCCGCCGAGGTCGCCCAGACCGGCCAGGAGGATCGCCGGCGGCTCGTCGTCCCGGAACAGGTGGGGCAGCATCGCGGCACGGATCCGGGCCACGCCGTCCTCCCCGAAGCGCACGCCGAGTCCGCCGCCGATGACGACCGCCTCCGGGTCCAGGAGGTTCACCGCCGAGGCGGCCGCCGTCCCGATCGCCGCGATCGCCTCGTCGACCAGCTCGATCGCGAGCTCGTCCTCGTGCTCGAGCGCCCGGGACCAGATGCCGGAGGTCAGGCGGTCGCGGCCGCGCTCCTCCATGATCTGGAAGAGCTTCGTCCTACGGCCCTTCTCCTCGTGCAGGTGCCGGGCCCGGCGCTCCATGGCGGCGCGGCCGGCGTAGGCCTCCATGCAGCCCTCACGCCCGCACGGGCAGGTGCGTCCGCCCTGGATGACGACCACGTGGCCGATCTCCCCGGCCGAGCCGCGGCCGTTCCACTGCCGGCCGTCCAGGACGATGCCGCCGCCCACCCCGGTGCCCCAGAAGACGCCGAGCAGCGAGCTGAACCGCCTCGCGGCGCCGAGGACGAACTCCGCGTTCGTGGCGACGTCGACGTCGTTGCCGAGGACGACGCGCAGCCGGCCGGCGTCGGCGCCCAGGGCGTCCGCCAGGAGCGCGGCCATCGGAACGGGCTCCGCCGGCCAGTTCGGCAGGTTGCGGGCGTCCGCGACGGTCCCGGCGCGCTCGTCGATCGCCCCCGGGGAGCCGAGGCCGATCCCCGCCAGCCGGTGCGGGTCCACGCCGGCGTCCTCGCATGCGCCCGTCACCGACGTCGCGAGCGACGCGATGACGTCCGCCGGACCGCCGGTCGTCGGGGTCGGCAGCCGAGCCTGACCGAGGACGTGCTCGTCCGCGTCGACGACGATCGCCTGCATCTTCGTGCCGCCGAGGTCGATGCCGGCGCGGAGGCCCGTCGGCTGCTCAGGCATCGGCCGAGCCCTCGATCCCGAGCGCGGCCGCCTGCGGCTCCAGCGCGGCGATGACGAAGGCGATGTGCTCGTCCAGGTCCACGCCGAGCTCCTCGGCCCCGATCCGGATGTCGTCGCGGCTGACCGCGGCCGCGAAGGCCGGCGTCTTCAGCTTCTTCTTGACGAACTTGGGCGTCATGCCCGTGATGCCCTGCGGCCGGACGTAGGCGCAGGCGACGACGAAGCCCGAGAGCTCGTCCACGGCGTACAGCGACTTCTCCAGGTCGCTGTCACGGGACACTCCGAGGTAGTCGGCGTGCGAGGCGATGGCGCGGATCATCGCCGGCGGCTGGCCGAGCTTCTCGAGCTCCGCCATGGCCATCCGCGGGTGGCCGGTGTCGGCGTCAGGGAAGCGCTCGTAGTCCATGTCGTGCAGCAGGCCGGTGAGACCCCACAGCTCTACGTCCGCACCACGCGCGGTGGCCATCGCGCGCATCGAGGCCTCGACGGCGAGGCAGTGTCGGCGGAGGGAGTCGGACTGCACCCACTCGGTGAGCAGGGACCACGCGGAGGCGCGCGAAAGGGTCTCGGACATGGCTGGTACCCTAGCCCCGCATCGCCCGCCGGCCCCGGACACGGGACCGGCCCTGCGGTGCTCCTCACTCATGGAGAAGTTCGTCATCGACGGCGGCGTCCCGCTGTCCGGCACGGTCACCGCCGCCGGCAACAAGAACGCCGCCCTACCCATCCTCGCCGCCTCGGTCCTCACGGCCGAGACCGTTGTGATCCGGAACGTCCCGCGGATCCGCGACGTGGCCGCGATGATCGAGCTCCTCGAGCTCCTCGGGGTGACGGTGGACTGGCAGGGCGAGCACGAGGTCGCGCTGTGCGCGGCCGGCGTCACGGCCGACGCGCTCGTGGACCGTGCGGTCGCCGAGCGCATCCGCGCGTCCTTCCTGCTGGCCGGCCCGCTCCTGGCGCGCTTCGGCGCCGCGACGATGCCGCCGCCCGGCGGCGACGTCATCGGCCGCCGGCGCCTGGACCCGCACCTGGACGCCTTCCGCGCCCTCGGCGCGCGCGACGAAATCGTCGACGGGCAGATCGTCCTGACCGCCCCGGCCGGTGGCCTGCGCGCGGGCGACGTCTTCATGGACGAGCCGTCGGTGATGGCGACGGAGAACGCGCTGATGGCCGCGGCCCTGACGCCGGGCGAGACGATCATCGGCAACGCCGCCTCCGAGCCGCACGTGCAGGACCTGGCGCGGATGCTCGTCCACATGGGCGCGCGCATCATCGGCATCGGCTCGAACGTCATGCGCATCTCCGGCGTGGCGGAGCTCGGCGGGTGCACCCACGACGTCGGGCCGGACCACATCGAGATCGGCTCGTTCATGGCCATGGCCGGCATGACCGGGGGTGAGCTGCGGATCAAGGACACCGATCCCGGCGACCTGCGGATGATCATGCTCGTCTTCGAGCGCCTCGGCCTGCGCTCCCACTTCGACGAGCTGGACCTGATCGTCCCCGGCGGCCAGGACCTCGCGGTCGCCCGCGACCACGGCGGCCACACCGCCAAGGTCCAGGACGGGCCGTGGCCCCAGTTCCCGGCCGACCTCACGTCGATCGCCGTCGCGCTCGCGACGCAGTCGCGCGGCCAGGTCCTCATCCACGAGTGGATGTTCGAGTCGCGCCTCTTCTTCACCGACAAGCTCGTCTCGATGGGCGCCAACATCCTGATCGCCGACCCACACCGCGCCCTGGTCACCGGCAAGACGCCGCTCAGCGGCCAGCGCGTCGAGTCGCCGGACATCCGCGCCGGCATGGCCGTCCTGCTGGCCGCGCTGTGCGCGCAGGGCACCACCGAGATCGGCAACATCCGCCAGATCGACCGAGGCTACGAGCGGATCGACGAGCGCCTGCGCGCGCTCGGCGCCCGCATCGAGCGCGTCCCGATCGACGGCCCCGCGCTCGCGGGCTGACCCGGCTCTCCACATGACCGCCATGCACCCCACGCCCAGCGGGACGCGCGACGTCCTGCCCGACGAGATGCGCGAGCTGCGCGCGATCACCGACGCGATCCGCGGCGCGTTCGAGGACGCCGGCTACGGCGAGGTCTGGACGCCCGCGATCGAGTTCGAGCACGTGGTCGGGCGAATGGACGGCGGGGGCGGCGGCTACCGCCTGTTCGACGACCACGGCAGCGTCCTGCGCCTGCGCTCGGACCTCACCGTGCCGATCGCCCGCGTCGCCGCCACGCGTTACGCAAAGACCGAGCCGCCGCTGCGCTTCTCCTCCTTCGCCCACGTCTACCGCGGCGTCAAGCCCGGCCGCGGGCAGATGCGCGAGACCCTGCAGGCGGGGGTTGAGCTCATCGGCGCCCAAGGGCCGGACGGGACAGCGGAGGTCCTGACCGTGCTCTGCGCGGCGCTGGACGCCGCGGGCCTGCGCGAGTACCGCATCGGCCTCGGCGACGCGGGGCTCTATCCCGCGCTCCTGGCGTCCGTCGGGGTTGACGCGCAACGGACCGCCGCCATCCTGGACGCCCTGGTTGCGCGCGACCTCGTCCGGCTGTCGGTCGACGTCCACGCCCTCGGGCTGGACGCCACCACGACCGGGCTGCTGACGAGCGTTCCGCTGCTGCGCGGCGGCGTGGAGATCCTCGACGGCGTGGACGACCGGGTGGACACGGGCCGGCTGCGAGCCGTCCATGGCGCCGTCTCGGGCGCGGTGGCGGACCGGCTGATCTTCGACCTGGGCCTCGTCCGCGACCTGGACTACTACACGGGCGCGGTCTTCGAGATCTACGACCCCGCCGCGGGCATGCCGCTCGGCGGCGGCGGTCGCTACGACGACCTGGTCGGCCAGTTCGGGCGCGACCTGCCGGCCGTCGGCTTCTCCGTGGACCTGAACGGCCTGCACATCGCGCTGGCCGGCGAGCAGCGCGGCGAGCGGCCGCGCGCCCAGGAGAACCCGGCGTGAGCACGACAAGGCCCGAACTGACGATCGCCGTCCCGCGCGGAGCCCTGATGGGCGACACACTGGACCTGCTGGACCGCATCGGGATCGACACGAGCGAGGTTCGGACGAACGATCGCAAGCTGCTGTTCGAGGACGTCGGCATCGTCACGATGCGCCCCTCGGACGTCCCGACCTACGTCGAGGCGGGCGCCGCGGACATCGGCTTCACCGGCAAGGACGTGCTGCTCGAGCAGCCGGAGCGCGCGGTCTACGAGCTGCTCGACCTCGGCTACGGGCGCTGCACGCTCGTGCTCGCGAGCGTCGCGGGGGAGGACCCCGGGGCCGAGGCGCTGCGGCGCCTGGGGGTCATGCGCGTGGCGACGAAGTACACGAAGATCGCCCGGCGCTTCTTCGAGGAGACCGGCCGCCAGGTGGAGCTCGTCGAGGTCAAGGGCTCGGTCGAGCTCGCGCCGCTGACCGGGCTCGTGGACTGCATCGTCGACCTGACCGCCACGGGCACGACGCTGCGCGAGAACGGCCTGGTCGTCCGCGAGGAGATCCTCGTCGCCACGGCCCGGCTGATCGCCAACCCGGTGGCCCACAAGCTCAAGGCGGCGGCGATCGACGACGTGCTGGAGCGCCTGCGAGCCACCGAGCCGACGTCCGCATGAGGCACCGGACGGTCGAACGCGGCTTTAGGGGACAATAAAGGGGCATGGCCACCACGCCCGCCCCCGACGCCGCCCCGACGATCGCGATCGTCGACTACGGCATGGGCAACCGGCGGTCCGTGGAGAAGTCGCTGCAGCGGGTCGGCGCGAGGACCGTGATGACCCGCGATCCCGAGGCGCTGCAGGCCGCCGACGGGCTGCTGCTGCCCGGGGTGGGGGCGTTCCCCGCCGCCATGCGGACCATCCGCGAGCTCGACCTGGACGTCGTGCTGCGGGAGCGCGCCGCGGCCGGGATCCCGCTGTTCGGCTCGTGCATGGGCATGCAGCTGCTGTTCGAGGAGTCGGAGGAGCACGGCGGCGCCGAGGGTCTCGGCCTGCTGCGCGGCAGCGTCCGGCGCCTGCAGGCCGGCGGCCTGAACCTCCCGCACATCGGGTGGAACGAGGTCCGCTGGCTCCGGGAGCACCCGCTCAACGAGGGCCTGCCGGACCCGACCCATCTCTACCACGTCCATACGTTCGCGCCGCATCCCACGGACGAAGACGCGGTGCTCGGCGTGGCCGAGTACGGCGAGACCTTCGCCACCGTCGTCGCGCAGGGGAACATCTACGGGGCGCAGTCGCACCCGGAGAAGTCCTCCACGCACGGCCTCGGGCTGCTCGCGAACTTCACGAAGCGCTGCGCACAGGTGATCGCGTGATTCTGTACCCCGCCATCGACATCTACGAGGGCAAGGCCGTCCGCCTGGTGAAGGGCGACTTCGAGGCCAAGACCGTCTACGACGAGTCGCCGCTGGAGGCGGCCCGCGCGTGGGTGAAGGCCGGCGCGCGCTTCCTCCACATCGTCGACCTCGACGGCGCGAAGTCGGGCAGCCCGAAGAACCTGCATCACATCGAGCAGATCGCCTCCGAGCTCGGCGTGCCCGTGCAGACCGGCGGCGGGCTGCGCACCCTCGGGGCCGTGAAGGACGTCCTCGCGGCGGGCGCCGAGCGCGCCATCCTCGGTACGGCGGCCTATGCGGACCAGGACTTCCTCGACGACGTCCTCGCGCAGTACCGCGAGCGGATCATCGTGTCGGTCGACACGCGCGGCGGGATGGTCTCCACCTCCGGCTGGCAGGAGACGGGGACGCAGTCCGGCGAGTCCGTCATCGAGCGGCTGCAGAACCGCGGCGTGCGCTCGTTCGTCTACACGAACGTCGACCGTGACGGCATGCTCGAGGGCCCCGACCTGGAGGAGGTCCGGCGGATCGCGGGGGCCGTGCGCGGCCGCTTCATCTACTCCGGCGGCATCGGCAGGAAGGAGGACCTCGAGAACCTCGCGGCCCTCCGCCAGGTCAACCTCGGCGGCGTCATCGTCGGCAAGGCGCTGTACGAGAACAAGTTCACGGTGAAGGAGGGGCAGGCCGCGCTGGAGCCGCCGCGCTCCGACCGGCCCTACCGCCCCGCGTACGACGCCACGGGCGACTAGGCCGGGCTCGCTCGCTTGCACCTGAAGCGCGTCATCCCCTGCCTGGACGTGGCCAACGGCCGCGTCGTGAAGGGAACGAACTTCGTCGACATCCGCGACGCCGGCGATCCCGTCGAGCTCGCGGAGCGCTACGACCTGGCCGGGGCGGACGAGCTCGTCTTCCTCGACATCACCGCCACCCACGAGAACCGCGACACGATCGTGGAGCTCGCGCGGCGGACCGCGGACAACGTCTTCATCCCGTTCACGATCGGCGGTGGGATCCGGTCGGTCGGCGACGCGCAGGCCGTGCTGGACGCGGGCGCGGACAAGGTGTCGATCAACAGCGCCGCGGTCGCGCGGCCCGAGCTCATCGACGAGCTGTCGACCCAGTTCGGCGCGCAGTGCGTCGTGCTGGCGATCGACGCGAAGGCGCGGGAGGACGGCTCGGGCTGGGACGTCTACGTGGCCGGAGGCCGCCGGAACACGGGGCGGGACGTGCTCGAGTGGGTGCAGGAGGGCGTCACGCGCGGCGCGGGCGAGATCCTGCTGACCTCGATGGACCGCGACGGGACCAACGACGGCTACGACATCGCGCTGACCCGTGCCGTCAGCGACGTGGTGCCGGTGCCGGTGATCGCCAGCGGGGGCGCGGGGGAGCTGGCGCACATGGCGCAGGCGCTGACCGAGGGCGGGGCAGACGCCGCGCTGGTCGCGTCGATCTTCCACTACGGCAAGCACACGGTGGCCGAGGCCAAGGCGGCGCTCGCCGCCGCCGGCGTGGCCGTCCGGGCCTAGCTCACCGACGCCGCGCGTACGCGCGGCAGATCGTCCGCCCGTCGCGCTTGCGCTTGCTGCAGAAGAGCGGGCGCGGCGTCCGGCAGACCGTGCGCCCCCGCTCCCTGCCGCAGAGCTTCGCGCCGCTGCGGATGAGGGCGTTGCGGCGGCGCACGGCGGCGCGACGGGCGGACACCCGCCGGTTGCGTGCCGCCTGCCGGCGCGCGACGCGGCGGT
>JAOPZU010000201.1 GCA_025963955.1 Solirubrobacterales bacterium | reverse complement strand
GGCCCCGATGCTACGGGCCGTGGACCTCGGCGTCGGTCCTGCGGCCCGCTCAGTCCCTCGGGCCAGAGAGGATCACGTAGAACCGCTTGTGGGTGTTGTCCCCGGCGCCGGTGGCGGTGTCGTTCTTCGTGACGGTGCCGTCGCTGTTGCGGGGGCTCACGACGAAGTAGTTCTTCCGGTTGGCCGAGGCACCGTCGCCGCCGTTGGCGACCGTGTCGACCGGGGCGCAGGCCACGACCGACCCGATGGCGCAGGGCGTCGCGGCGATCTCCCCGGAGAACTCCGGGTTCTTGTCGCTCGCCGTGTTGCGGCCGTTGACGAGGTTCCCGTCCGCCGTGCTCGGCGCGACGCCGTCACCCTTCAGCGAGTACTGGTTCTCGAGGGCGATCGTGGCGACGACGGCGTTGTTCGTCAGGTCGGCGTCACCCGACTCGATGTAGACGTTGCCCTCGCCGGGGCTGCCGGCCGGGTAGGCGTTCGCGATCCGGAAGCCGCCGGACTGCGCCTCGATGGCGCCGGTGCGGCCCACGAGCACCCAACGGGACGGGCCCGCGGGGCCGACCGCGCCGGTGGCACCCGCGGGGCCGGTGGCGCCGGCCGGACCGGCCGGGCCGGTGGCCCCGGTCGGGAGCTGGCCCGCGCCGAAGTCCCGGCTCAGCAGCGAGCCGTCCTTGACGTCGCTGCTCGTGATGGAGCTGCCCTTGACGTCGGAGCCCGTGAGCGAGCTGTTCCGCACGTCGGAGCCGGTCAGCGAGCTGTTCTTGATGTCCGAGCTCGTGATCGAGCTGTTCTTGATGTTCGCGCCCGTGATGAGCTGCGCCGCCTGGGCGGGGCCGCCCAACGCGATGAAGAGCGACGTGATCGCAACGCCCGTCGAGACGTTGCCCTTGTTGATGTGCCTCATGAGACCTCCGGTCGTGAGCGGCCGACCGTCGGTCCGCGACCGCAGGCCTAAGCGGTCGCTTAGCTAAGAGTCCTCTTCGCATCCCGCCGCGGAAAGGCTCACTCGCGACGACGACACGGCGCCTTGGCGCTCTACGCGTCGCGGCCGACGGCGCGCCGGACCTACTGCGGCTCGAAGCGCCGCTCGTCCTCGCGGGACGGGCCGACAGGCACGGGCACGACGAGCGGCTCCGCGGGGGCAGTGATCGTGTCCGTCTGCTCGATCTCGAGCTCCGGCGGGTTGTTGCCGTCGCAGACCAGGCGGAAGGCGCCCGTGCCGAGCTTCGGGTCGGCCTCCAGGAGCAGGCCGGCGATCGTGTCGCCCTCGTCCCACTGCATCCGGTCGATCTCGTACGGGTGCATGCGGACGGTATGGGGCGGGAACGGGCAGCTCTTGTTGTGCGCGTCCTTCGCCTTCGTGATCGCCTCGAAGTTCTTCGCCTCAGCAGACATCGTCGGTCCATGATGGCAGGGCCGTCCGGCCGGGCGGGAGGCGGCTGGGCCGTCAGCCGACGAGCACGCCCGGGTTCATCAATCCGCGCGGGTCGACCGCCGCCTTCGCGCCGGTCAGCGCCGCCGCGAACAGGTCGGGCCGCTGCTCGTCGTACCACGGGCGGTGGTCGCGGCCGACCGCGTGGTGGTGGGTGATCGTTCCGCCGCCGGCCATGATCGCGTCGCCCGCCGCCTGCTTCATCCGCTGCCACTGCTCGAGCTCACCGCCGCGCTCCGCCGGCGCGATGACCGTGTAGTACGGCGCCGGGCCGTCGGGGTAGACGTGCGTGAAGCGGCAGGAGACGCGACACGGCTCCCCGAGCGCCTCGCGGACCGCCGCGGTCACGTGCGCGTGGAAGGCCGGGAAGCGCTCCCACGTGATCGCCGTCTCGAACGTGTCGGTCAGGACGCCGCAGCGCACCATCGCGTCCCGGAGGTAGGGCATGGCGAGGAACGCGTCCCGCCAGGTGTCGACGGCGCCGCCCCCGGTCGGCGTTCCCTTGGGGCGCTGCTCGTAGACCCCGCCGTGCTCGCGGCAGAGCGCCAGGCCGCGGCGCAGATCATCGTCCACCTCGACCTCCGGGGCGGTGGACTCGAAGCCGAGGACGAGCACCGCGTGGCTGCCGTCCCCCGCCGCGGTCTGCCGCGCCTCGAGCTCGTCGAGCAGCCGCAGGTTCGCGGGCGTCAGGCCGGACTGGGCGATAGCGCGGACGGCCTCCGCGCCCGCGGAGAAGCTGTCGAAGCGGACGGCCTGCGAGGCCCGGTGCGCCGGCCGCGGCTGGACACGCATCCACGCCTGCGTGATGACGCCGAGCGCACCCTCGGAACCGAGCAGCATCCGGTCCGGCGAGACGCCCGCGCCGCTGCCCGGCAACCGCCGCGACTCCCAGACCCCGGACGGCGTGAGCGCGCGGATGCTCTCGGTCAGGTCGTCCACGTGGGTGCGCGCGGTCGCGAAGTGGCCACCGGCCCGGGTGGCGAGCCAGCCCCCGAGCGTCGCCAGCTCGAACGACTGCGGGAAGAAGCGCATCGTCAGGCCGTGCGCCCGCAGCTGCTCCTCCAGGATCGGGCCGCTCGCGCCCGCCTGGATCAGCGCGGCCCGCGAGTGCTCGTCGAGCTCGAGCACGCGGTCCAGCCGCGTCAGGTCGAGGCTGATCACACCGTCGAACCGCTCGAGGGCAGCGCCGCGGGGCTCGATCCCGCCCACGACGCTCGTGCCGCCGCCGTAGGGGATGATCGCGGCGTTCGCTCCGGCGGCCCACTCCAGGACCGCCTCCACCTGCGCCTCGTCCGCCGGCGTCGCGACCGCATCGACGACGTGGTCGAGCCGTCCCCGGAAGGCGCGGATCGTGTCGGGGTAGGACTTCCCGAGCGAGTGGTGCACCCGCGCGAGCCGATCCGACGAGCCGGCGGGCAGCCCCCGGACTTCCAGGCGGGGCGCGGGCAGGTCGATCGCCGCGAGCGGCACGGGGTCCTCGACGGCCGGCAGCTCCCCGAAGCCGAAGAGCGTCGCGGCGTGCGCGCGCACGCCGTGCGGGTCGATCCGGGCGTCCGCGTAGCCCCACCCCCACCAGTTGCGCTCACGGGTCGGGCTCATGCCGCCGCCCCCGAACCGAGCAGCGCCGTCGTCTGCGCGCTGAAGACCCCGCCGTTGCCGTGCGCAAGGACGACGTCGTGGGCGCCCGACCGGACCTGCCGCACCGCCTCGATCAGCAGCAGCAGCCCGTACATGCCCGGGTGCTGGTAGGCCAGGCCGCCGCCGTTCGTGTTCATCGGGAGCGCGCCGCCCGGCCCGATCGCGCCGGAGGCGACGAACGGCCCGCCGTCCCCCTTCGCGCAGAACCCGAGGTCCTCCAGGAACAGGACCGGCGTGATCGTGAAGGCGTCGTAGAGCTGCACGCAGGTGACGTCGGCCGGGGTCAACCGAGCCTGGGCGAAGGCGCGGGCACCCGACTGCACGGCCGCGGTCTGCGTCAGCGACGGCATCGAGGAGAGGTGGCGGTGGGTGGACGCCTCCCCCGCGCCGAGCAGGTGGACGGGCGGCTGCCGCAACGTCCGCGCGCGCTCGGCGCTCGTGACGACGAGCGCCCCGCCGCCGTCCGTTAGCAGGCAGCAGTCCTTCACCCCGAGCGGGTCGCAGATCCGCGGAGCGGCGAGGACCTCCCCGACGCTCAGCGGGCCCTTCCCGAAGGTCCACGCCCGCTCGTTTCCCTGCGCCCACTGGCGTGCGCTCACCGCGACCTGCGCCAGCTGCTCGGGGGTCGTGCCGTACTCGTGCATGTGACGGGCGGCCGCCAGCGCGTAGGCGGTCAGCGGCAGCATCGGGCGGTAGGGCGCCTCCCACGGGGAGACCTCCTGCACCGACGCCCGATCCCGGCCGACCGAGCGCTGGGTGGAGCCGTAGGCGATCAGCGCGACCTCGCAGTCCCCGCGGGCGATCGCCGCCCGCGCGTGCGCCAGGTGCGCGATGGGCGAGCCGCCGCCGATCATGGTCGAGTCGTGGGTCCGGGCCTCCCGAACGCCGAGCGCCTCGCCGAGGTTCAGCGACGCCCACGGCAGCTGGGTGGAGGCCGCGTAGAGCCCGTCGACGTCGCCCGTCGCCAGGCCGCAGTCCTCCAGCGCCCGCAGCGACGCCTGGGCCATCAGGTCCGTCGGCGTGAGCCCCGGCGCGACGAGCCCGAGGTCGGACTCCGCGGCGCCGACGATGGCGACGGTCATGCGGAGTCCGGGGCGGGCGACGGAGCCCCTGGCGCGTTCGCACCGGGAAGCCCAGCGCCCTGCGCGACGTCTTCCACGAACACGGGCACCTCGCCGTCCCAGGCCAGCCGCACGCGCATCCCGATGGCCACGTCCTCCGGCGCCACGCCGACGATGCGGCTCATCAACCGCACGCCCTCGTCCAGGTCGACGAGCGACAGGTCGTGCGGCTCCTCCCCCGGCCGACGCACGGTCGTGGTCGCGTAGACCGTGCCGAGCCCGTCGCTGACGCGCCAGCCCGCGCCGCGCACCTGCGGCGGCCACAACGGGAGCCCGGCCGCGTCGACCTGGTAGGCGAGCTCGCCGCGGGCGGCGTGGGCGGCGAAGGTGAAGGCGGGGGACTCCATGCGGCGCAGCTTCGCGCACGCGCCCGACGGCACGCGGTGCCGCGGCGTGCCGCGTAGGATCCGGGGTCGAATGAGCCTGCCGCCCGGCATCCTGGCGCGCGGCCCGTGGGCGATGGACGACATCGTCGCCACCTGGGACGCGGACCACTACGACCCGCCGTCCGTCGCCACGGACGCCGCCGACGTGGCGATCGCCGCGCTGGCCGAGCGCGGCTCGCCGAGTCACGACGGGCTCGCCGCCCGCCTGGTCGACTGGAGCGAGACCGACGACGGCGGCCTGCGCTTCCGCCTGCAGCCGCTGCGCTGGGCGCTGCGCCTGGTCGAGGGGGACGCCTCGGAGTCGATGGCGTCGCTGTGCGTCATCCGCGACACGGAGGGCCGCTGGCTCGCCGGCCGCCGCGCTGCGTGGCTGAGCAGCTGGGCGGGGCGCTGGGCGCTCGGGGCCGGCGGCGCTGTCGACGTAGGCGAGTCCCCGGCGGACACGCTCGTGCGCGAGCTGCGCGAGGAGTGGTCGGTCGCGCCCGCGCGCGTGCGTGGCGAGGCGCTCGTCCGGCTTCCGAGTCAGATGGTGATGTTCGTCGGCCAGGCGTGGCTCGCCCCCGGCGTCGAGGAGCAGGTCGTCCCGGATCACGAGCACGACGAGTTCGCCTGGTGGCCGGCGGACGTCGACGCCTGGCCCGAGGAGGCGGACGCCCCGCTGCGCCACATGGCGCGCCTGCTCGACGCCCCCGCGCCGGGCGCCGGATGACCGCCGCGTGCTGACCTGGCAGCGCCTGAAGTGGGCGTCGTTCGCGCACTCGACGGTCTACCTCGTGCTGCTCGTCGCCTGGGTCATCCCGGGGCTGCACGGCCTGGAGTTCGTCTTCGGCCTGGCGCACGGTCTCGGCTGGTTCGCGATGTGCGCGCTGATGATCGCCGGCCTCAAGCAGCGCCTGGTGAACATCCGCCTGGCGACCGCGGTCGCGGTACTCGGGGCGGTG
>JAOPZU010000187.1 GCA_025963955.1 Solirubrobacterales bacterium | reverse complement strand
GCCCCAGAAGACCAGCGTCCCGACCGTCGAGATGAGCGTGACGCCGATGATCGACTTCGCCATGGAGCGCGCCGTCGCCTCACAGACGTCGTCGGGGCCGCGGGCGCGCAGCCAGTACCCGTTGTGGATCGCCACGACGATCACGAAGACCGCGATGAGCAGGCCCTTGATCGCGGAGAAGATCAGGTCCCACTTGTCCTGGAAGGCGAAGAAGAAGAGCTTCCAGGTCCCGGGCGAGACGTCGCCGAAGCGCTCCACGCTCATCAGGTACGCGGCGGCGTAGGAGGTCGCGATCGACAGCACGTACGCGGCGGGCAGCGCGATTGCGGCGCCGAGCAGCCGCGTCCCGCCCAGGTAGGCCAGCGACCGCACGCCCATGGACTCGAGCGCGTCGATCTCCTCCTGCACGCGCATGGCCGAGAGCTCGGCGACCATGCCGCAGCCGACCTTCGCCGCCAGGACGTAGCCGAAGACGAAGGGGACGACCTCCCGCAGCGTGCACCACGTGCTGAAACCGCCGGCGACGGGCGAGGCGCCGAAGGCCCGTGCCAGCGAGCTGGACTCCAGGCCACAGGACGCGCCCGCGAGGAACGCGACGCTCACGATCACGAGCACCGAGCCCGTCGCGATCAGGGCGGCCTGGCGCAGGACCTCGCTGAAGTACGGGCGGACGTCCCGCAGCGACCGGAAGAGGCGCCAGCCGAAGCGCGTCACGTCGCCGGCGGTCTGCAGGGCGCCGCGCGGATCCGGCGGCGGGTCGAAGGCCGTGGGGCCGTTGCGGACGGACAAGCTCATCGGAACACGCTCACGTCCGGGAAGAGGGCCAGGAACCACTGCGTGTAGACGAGGTTCACGAAGAAGATCGCCAGCAGGCAGCCGACGACCGCCTTGTTCACCGCGCGCCCGACCCCCGCCGGGCCACCGGTCACCGTCAGCCCGTGGTAGCCGCAGATCACGCCGATCAGGAGGCCGAAGAGCGCGACCTTCACGACGCTCGCCAGCAGGTCGGCGAACGTCGTGTTCGCGAAGAACGAGGTGAAGAAGCCGCCCGTCGTGCCGCCGAGGACGCCGACGGTCGCGAGGTAGCCCCCGGCCACCCCGAAGACCAGCGCGAACAGATCCAGGCCGATCATCGTCACGGTCATCGCGGCCACCCGGGGGGCGACGATCTCGCGGATCGGGTCGACGCCGAGGACCGCGAGGGCGTCGAGTTCCCCGCGGACCTTCCGCGCCCCGAGCTCGGCGGTGAGCATCGTCCCGACCACGCCGGCGACGACCGTCGCGGTGACGAAGGTCCCGAACTCGCGGATGATCGCCACGACCATGAAGCCGCCGGCGCGGTCGATCGACCCGAAGGTCACCAGGAAGTTGCCCGCCTGCAGGCCCGGGCCGCTGAAGCCCCAGGCGGCGATCGACAGCGCGATCGCCGGCAGCGCGGCCCGGACGATGGTCGCCGACTGCCGCGCGAACTCCGCGCGCCAGCGGAACGGGGGCGTTCCCAGCGCCGCCGCGCAGGCCAGGAACAGCGACGCCATCGCCCCGAGGCGACGGACGGCTATCGGTACCCCCTTCGGATATCCCATAATCTCCACCGGCATTATAGGTATTAGATCGCTGGTGCTAGTGTGAGGTCGGTCCACAGACCCCGGCAGGGTGCCCGCATGACCGAGTTGTTCCGCTTCCCGAACCCCATCAACGAGAAGGCTGCACGGGTCGTCGCCGGCGTCGTCGCGCTGACGGCGCTGCTCGCCCTCGCGACGGGCTGGCGCTGGCTCCTGGTCCCGCTCGCCTACGGCTTCATCGCGCGCGCGGCCGCCGGTCCGACCCTCAGCCCGCTCGGCCGCTTCGCCATGGACGTCGTCGCGCCGCGCCTCGGCGAGAGGAAGCCCGTCGCGGGCCCGCCCAAGCGCTTCGCGCAGGCCATCGGCGCGGTCTGCACCACGGCCGGAGCGGTCGCCTACGTCGCCTTCGGCTGGGACACGGTCGCCGACGTCCTGCTCGGGATGATGGTGCTCTTCGCGACGCTCGAGTCGGTCTTCGCCGTCTGCGTCGGCTGCCGGATGTTCGCCGTCCTCATGCGGCTGGGCGTCATCCCGCCCGAGGTCTGCGAGTCCTGCGGCGACATCTGGTCGCGGGTGCCGCGTCCGGTCGAGACCGCCTAGGGGCTCAACCCACGACGAACGCCGCCGGCACCGCGCCCTCCACGCGCGCCGGCACGGTGAACAGCCGCGAGGCCATCCAGTCCGCCCGCAGCAGCCCGTGGACGTTCACGTCCTTCTGCTGCTCGCCGTGGCGGTGCCAGCCCCGCAGGATCCCCTCGTGGACGAGCCCGACCTTGGAGAGCGCGGTGCGCGAGCGCGCGTTCGCGACGTCCGAGTAGGCCCCGATCCGCACCAGGCCGCACGCGCCGAACCCGAGGTGGAAGACGAGCGCCTTGGCCTCCGTGTTGACGCCCGTTCCCCACCAGTCCCGCCCGAACCACGTCCCGACCATCGCGCGGCGGTCCCGGGCACTGAGCTCGCTCAGGCCGATGACCCCGACGGGACCGGCCTCGCGGTGCTCCACCACGAGATCCAGCTGCACGCCGTCCTCCCGGCGCTGCGCCTGCCGCTCGATGTAGCCGCGCGGCTGCGCGAGGTCCGTGTACGGGCCCCACGAGAACCAGCGCGTCACCTCGGGGTCCCCGGCCAGGTCCAGCAACGCCGGCGCGTCCTCGAGCACCGGCAGCCGCAGGGTCAGGGTGGGGCCGTGCACGGCCAGGAGTGCTGCGGTCGCCATCTCGGGTATCCCTACACCATGCTCGCCGTCCTCTACGACCTGCACGGCAACCTGCCGGCGCTCGACGCCGTGCTCGCCGACGCCGAGCGGGCGGGCGCCACGCGCTACGTCCTGGGCGGCGACTACGCCGCGTTCGGCGCCTGGCCGGCGCAGACGGTGCGCCGCCTGCTGGAGCTCCGCGACGCCAGGTGGATCGCGGGCAACCACGAGCGCTGGCTCTCCGGCGACGTGCACGACGTCCCCCCGGGGCCGCTCGTGCGTCCGGCCCTCGCGGCCCAGCGGCGCTCGCTCGACGCGGACGCCATCACCCGCCTGACCTCGCTGCCCGCGACGACCCAGGACGGCGACACGCTCTTCTGCCACGCCTCCCCCCGATCGGACATGCGGTCCTTCGCCCCGGCCGTCGAGGCGGACGACCGCGAGCGGCTCGGGGACGTCGCGCAGGCCACGCGCGTCGTCTTCGGCCACACGCACCTGCAGTTCCGGCGCCCGGGGCCGGGTGGCGTGGAGCTCGTGAACCCCGGCAGCGTCGGGCTGCCGCTGGACGGCGACGTCCGCGCCGCCTACGCGACGATCGACGAGGAGCAGCACCTCGAGCTGCGCCGCGTCCCTTACGACCACGAGCTGTCGATCGCCGCCCTCGAGGCGCAGGGCGAGCCGTGGGCGGCCGTCATCGCCGGGTGGCTACGCGCCGCGAAGCCGGTCCTCTGAGCGCACCGCCTACCGTCCACCGGATGCCCGAACGCGCGGATGCCTTCGAAGTCGTCGACGCCGAGGGACGGGTGCGGGCCCGCCTCGGCCTCGGCCCGGACGGGGCGCTGGCCCTGGACCTCGCGGACGCCGCGGGCCTGGTCCGTGCGTCGCTCAGCGTCGAGCCCGGCGGCTCCTCCTCCCTGCGCCTGGCCGACGAGAACGGCACCTATCGGGTGGCGCTCGGCGCGTGGCTGGACGGCAGCTCCAGCGTCGACCTGTACGACGCCGGCCGCAACCACCGCGTGTCGATCGGCGAGGCCCCGGGAGCGCCCGCGGGGGTGACGGTCTGGGACGCCGCGGGCCACCTGCGCGCGGCCCTCGCGCAGGGTCCGGAGCCCGATCGCGAGAGCTCCGTCGAGTTCTGGGACCGCGAC
>JAOPZU010000179.1 GCA_025963955.1 Solirubrobacterales bacterium | reverse complement strand
GGCGGCCGCCACAAGGAGGGGCAGGGTCACGGGTGAGGGGCGCACGCGCGGGACCCTAACGGCCCCTGGGAGGTGGTGCCGCACGTACGTCAGTAGTTGTCCGGGCGGGGACGGGGCAGCTACGGATGGCAGGCGCGCGGGCGGATGCGAGCCTCCTCGAACAGGCCACGCTCCCGTGGCTCACCCCGAAAGGACTCGAGTCATGACCCCCCCTTCGTTCGACACCGCGCTGCCCACGATCACCGCGTCGGCCGCCACGGTGACCGCCGGCCGCGCCGTGGCGCCCGGACCGCTCAGCACGACCCGCGTCGAGACCGACGCCGCGCCGAGGATCGGCGCGGGTGAGGTCCGCTACGTCTGGGCGTTCGCGCGCCTGTGCCTCGGCTGGACCTTCCTCTGGCCGTTCCTCGACAAGCTCATCGGCCTCGGGCACGAGACGCCCTCGGCGGCCTCGTGGCTGAACGGCGGCAACCCCACGAAGGGCTTCCTCAGCGGCTCGATCGGCCCGTTCTCCGGGATCTACCACAGCATCGCCGGTGACACCGTCGTCAACGTGCTCTTCATGGCCGGACTGCTCGTCATCGGGAGCGGCCTGCTGCTCGGGGTCTACATGCGCTTCGCGTGCGCCGCGGGCGCGCTGATGCTCATCCTCATGTGGTCGGCGTCGCTGCCGCCGGCGAACAACGTCTTCCTGGACGAGCACATCATCTACGCGACGCTCCTGGCGGGCCTGGCGCTCGTCGGCGCGGACCGGACCCTGGGGCTCGGCGGGCGCTGGTCGCGCCTGCCGCTCGTCTCCCGCCATCACCGCTGGCTCGGCTGACCGGGCGCGGGGGCGGCCTCGCCGCGAGCGGCCCAGCCTCCATACTCGGGGGCATGGGCCGCCGCTCCCGTTCCCGCACCGCCGCCACACCGGCGGCCGCCCGCACGCCGGGGAAGCCCGCTTCCGGCACCCCCGCCCGCCGCGAGCGCGCCTTCGACCGGCTCTCCCCGGTCCGCCGGATCCTCGCCCGCTACCTTGCCGCCGCCCTCGTGATCGGCGTGGCCACGATCGCCGGCATCGCCGGCCTCGGCGGGCGCCTCGGTCCGCTCATCGTGCTGGCCTACGTGCTCGTCGCCGCCGGCGTGTGCTTCCGCTGGGCGCAGTCCCGCCTGGCCGGGCAGGCGATGAGCGACGAGGACCGCATGATGCAGACGATGGCCGGAGGGATGCTCGTGCTGAGCGTCCTGCTCGCGGGCGTCGCGGCGCTCGTGCTCAGCCTGGCCTGAGGTGCGCGCGGGCGCGAGGACCGTCCGCCGAAGCGCCATAGTGCTCGGCAATGGCTTTCGAACCACAGCACCGGCCGGCCACGCCGCCGGCCCAGGGCAGCGACGCCGCCGCCCTCCAGATCACCGGCCTCGTCAAGGAGTACCCGACCGGGACCCGCGCGCTGCAGGGCGTCGACCTGCGCATCGCGGACGGGCAGTTCTTCGGGCTGCTCGGGCCGAACGGCGCCGGCAAGTCGACGCTCATCCACTGCACGACCGGCCTGGCCACCCCGACCTCGGGGAGCATCGCGGTCTTCGGCCACGACGCCGTCGCGAACTACGGCCAGGCCCGCGCGGCCGTCGGGCTCGCGCCGCAGGACCTGAACCTCGACCACTTCCTCACGCTGGAGGAGACGCTCGACTTCCACGGCGGCTACTTCGGGATGCGCAAGAAGGACCGCCGCGAGCGGGCCGCGGAGCTGCTGGAGGCGTTCTCGCTGACCGCCAAGCGCCACGACCGCACGCGGACGTTGTCCGGCGGCATGAAGCGGCGCCTCATCCTCGCGCGCGCGCTGATGCACCGGCCGCGCTTCCTGATCCTCGACGAGCCGACCGCCGGCGTCGACGTCGAGCTGCGCCTCGAGCTCTGGCACTACGTCCAGCGCATCAACGCCGAGGGCACGACGATCCTGCTGACCACGCACTACCTGGAGGAGGCCGAGCAGCTCTGCAGTCGCATCGCCTTCATCAACCACGGGCAGATCGTGGCGGAGGGGACGAGCGCCGAGCTCGCCGCGACCTACGAGGTCGAGACCCTCGAGGACGCCTACCTGGAGCTCGTCGGGCGCAAGGAGCTGTCCCGCGGGATGGTCTCGGAGGTGTCCTCATGACGGCAGCGCAGATCCGCTTCACGTCACTGCTGCGGCGCGAGTGCAGCCGCTTCATGAAGATCAAGCGGCAGACGGTCGGCGCCCCGCTGCTGGAGACCTTCCTCTACATCTCGGTCTTCGGGGCCGCGCTCGGCTCGCGCATCAGCACGCTCCACGGCTACGACTACGTCGTCTTCGTGGTCCCCGGCCTGATCATGATGGCGTGGGCGATCAACGCGTTCTCCAACAACGCGAGCTCGATCCTCCAGCAGAAGTTCCAGCGGGCGATCGACGACCAGCTCTCCTCGCCGGCCTCGCCGCTGGAGCTGCTGCTCGCGTTCTCCCTCGGCGGCTTCCTGCGCGGCGGCCTGATCGCGACGCTGACCTTCGGCGCGGCGTCGCTGCTCGTCGACCTCCCGGTGGATCATCCGCTGGTCCTCGTGACCGCGCTGTTCCTCGTCGGCTTCTTCTTCTCGCAGCTCGGCGTCCTCATCGGCGTGCGGGCCGAGCAGTTCGACGACGTGAGCTTCGCGCAGACCTTCGTGCTGCAGCCGCTGATCTTCCTGGGCGGGGTCTTCTACTCGAGCTCGCTGCTGCCGCAGCCCTACGAGACGCTGACCCACCTGAACCCCGTCTACTACATGATCAACCTCGTCCGCTACGGGTTCCTCGGCTACACCGAAGCCAGCGTCGCGCTGTCGCTCTCGCTCCTCGCGCTCGCCGTCGGCGCGCTCTTCGCCGTGAACCTGCGGCTGTTCCGGACGGGCTACAAGCTGCGCTCCTAGTCGCGGATGCTTTGATGGAGGGATGAAGCGGCCGACGCTCTCGGAGTTCCTGCGGCGCTGCCGGATCCAGGACCAGACGCGCGGGCGCGTCATCCCGCGCTGGGCGCCGTGGCTGCTGATCGGCTGCACGCTCGCGCTCGTCCCGTGGACGGTGCTGCTGTTCTTCACGCTGCCGGAGGAGCACGTCGCCCAGCACTGGGACCTCGCGTGGGCGGGCTTCGACGTCGGCATCACGCTGGCGCTGGCGCTGACGGCGGCGAGCGTGCTGCGCCGGTCGGTCTGGACGTCGGTCACGGCGTCGATGGCCGGGACGCTGCTGCTGGTGGACGCGTGGTTCGACATCCTCACCGCGCACGGTGCGCGGGAGCGCTGGATCGCCGTCGGGATGGCCGTGTTCTGCGAGCTGCCGCTCGCGGCGATCTGCCTGTCGATCGCGCGCAACGTCGAGCGCGTCCTCGAGCAGGCCCGCCGCTACGTGCTGGCGGCGGGGTACACCGTCGAGGGGCGCTCGCTGGTGCCGCCCCGGCCCGTGCCCATCGAGGAGGGGGACGCGACGCCTGCGCAGTAGCTCGAGGGCGGGCCGGGAGACTGCTCGGCCGGCGTCCCGGTGAACCTGGATTCGCGGTCGGCGGCCTTCTACGCTGACGGGATGTGCCGCAACATCCGCCAACTCCACAACTTCGCGCCGCCGGCGTCCGAGGACGAGGTCCGCGCCGCCGCCATCCAGTACGTCCGCAAGGTCAGCGGGGCGTCCAAGCCGTCGAAGGCGAACGCGGCCGCGTTCGCCCGCGCCGTTGACGCCGTGGCCGCCGCGACGGCCGAGCTGCTCGACGGGCTGGTCACGACCGCGCCGCCGAAGGACCGCGACGTGGAGGCCGCGAAGGCCCGCGCGCGCAGCGCGGCGCGGTTC
>JAOPZU010000147.1 GCA_025963955.1 Solirubrobacterales bacterium | reverse complement strand
GCAGCTTCGCGTAGGACGACCCGGGCGCCGGGGGCGACGGCCGCCGCCTGTGGCAAGCTCTACGGGTGCCGAACCCGCTGTCCTTCGACCCCATCGACGAGGCCGGCCGCCAGTGGCGCAAGCACTCGGGAGCGGCCTCCGCGCCGCCCATGATGGCCGTCACGTCGATGATGCGCGCGCAGCAGATCATCCTCGCGCGCCTCAACGAGGCGCTCGAGCCGTACAAGCTCTCCTTTCCGCGCTACGAGGCGTTGATGCTGCTCTTCTTCAGCCGCGAGGGGGAGCTGCCGCTCGGCAAGATGGGTGCCCGCCTGCAGGTCCATCCGACGAGCGTCACGAGCCTCATCGACGGCCTGGAGTCCCTCGGCTACGTCGTGCGCTCGGCGCACCCGACCGACCGCCGCACGACGCTCGCGACGATCACGGAGGCCGGCCGCGACGCCGCCGCCCGCTCGACCGAGGCGCTCAACGCGATCCGCTTCGGCACCGAGCCCCTCAGCCGCACCGACGTCACCGTCATCACCGACGTGCTGCACGAGCTGCGGCGGGCGGCGGGGGACTTCACCGAGGAGGACTAGGGTCAGGCCGCGGCCGGCACCTTCGCTGCCGCGGGCTTCGGCGCCTGCGGGTACTCGTAGAACCCGCGGCCGGACTTGCGGCCGAAGTGGCCGGAGACGACCATCCGCTTGAGCAGCGGCGGCGGCGCGTACTCGGGCTTCTTGAACTCGTCGTAGAGCGAGACGCCGATGGCGTACATGACGTCCAGGCCGATGAAGTCGCAGAGGGTCAGCGGGCCCATCGGGTGGCCGCAGCCCTGCTTCATCCCCTCGTCGATGTCCTCGCGGGTCGCGAAGCCGTCCTCGAACATCCGGATCGCCGCCATCAGGTAGGGGACCAGCAGCATGTTCACGATGAAGCCCGCGCGGTCGGCGGTGTGGACCGGGTGCTTCCTCATCCGCGCCGCGAGCGCGTCGGCGGCCGCGAGCGTGGCGTCCGAGGTGTCGATCGCGCGGACGATCTCGACGAGCGTCATGACCGGCACGGGGGAGAAGAAGTGCACGCCGATGACGCGGTCGGGGCGGCGGGTCCACGCCGCGATCTCGGCGATCGGGATCGACGACGTGTTCGACGCGAGGAAGACCGCATCCGGCAGCAGCGCGTCGAGCTTCTTGAACAGGGAGCCCTTGGCCTTCGCGTCCTCGATGATCGCCTCGACGACGGCGTCGACCCCGCGCAGGTCCTCGAGCTCGGTGGTCCACGTGAGGCGCCCGAGCATCGCTTCCCCTTCCTCGGCCGTGAGCTTGCCCGCGCGGGTGGCCTTGGCCACGGAGGCCTCGATGCGCTCGCGGGAGCGCTCGAGCGGTGCCGCCTCCGGCTCGTGGATCACGACGGTGAGGCCCGCCCGGGCGGCGGACTCGGCGATGCCGGACCCCATGAACCCTCCGCCGACGACGCCCAGGACCTCGATCTCGCTCATGACCTCACGCTAGCGAATGCTCGGACGTCCGACTAGTGGACGTCATAGAAGTTGCCCGGGCGGTTCTGTGACGGGCCCACGAGCCGTAGCCCGCCCCGCCTAGACTCGAGCGATGCCCGCCGCCGTCACCGACCACCCCGAGCACGAGCGCTACGAGGTCCACGAGGACGGGATGCTCGCGGGCTACGCGCAGTACCGGCGGTCGGGATCGCTCGTCGCCTTCATCCACACCGAGGTCGACCAGGCGTTCGAGGGCAAGGGCATCGGGACCGCGCTCATCAAGGGGGCGTTGGACGACACGCGTGCGAGCGGGCTGGCCGTCCTGCCCTTCTGCGCGTTCGTCCGCGGCTACGTCCAGCGCCACCCGGAGTACCTCGACCTCGTGCCTGAAAGCCGGCGGCACGACTTCGACCTCTAGCTCATGTCGTCGTGAGCACCATGCGGAAGCGCGCGTCCCCGGCCATCATGCGGTCGTAGGCCTCCTGCGCGCGCTCCAGCGGCAGCGTCTCGATCAGCGGCCGCACGTCGGCCAGCTCGCTGAAGGCCAGCGTGTCCTGCGAGTCCTGCGAGGTGCCGGACGCGTGACCGGCGATCGCGTTGCTGCCGCCGATCAGCGCCGCGGGCGGGACGCCGAGCGGGTCCATCGACGCGCCGACGATCACCAGCCGGCCGTTCGGCTTCAGGCCGCCGACCACGGCGGCCATCGCTTCGGCGTTCGTCACGGTCGCGAGGATGACGCTCGCGCCGCCGAGCGCCTGCAGCTCCGCCGCCGGGTCCTGCGCGGTCGAGTCGATGTAGTGGTGGGCGCCGAGCTCCCGCGCCAGCGCCTCCTTCTGCGTTCCGCGCGCAATCGCCACCGTGCGGAAGCCGAGCTTGCGCGCGAACTGCACGCCGAGGTGGCCGAGGCCGCCGACGCCGAGGATCGCGACGGTGTCGCCGCCGCGGGCGCCCGCGTTGCGCAGCGCGTTGAAGGTCGTGACGCCGGCGCACAGCAGCGGCGCCGCGTCCTCCGAGCTCAGCTCGTCCGGGACGAGCGCGAGCGCGCTGGCCGCGACCACGACGTAGTCCGCGTAGCCCCCGTCGAAGGTGACGCCGGGGATGCCTGTGTTCTGGCAGGCGATGAAGTCGCCGCGACGGCACGGCTCGCAGTGGCCGCAGTTGCCGCCGAACCAGCCGACCCCGACGCGCTGGCCCGTCGACCACGGGTGCACCCCGTCGCCGAGCGCGTCGATCACGCCCGCGATCTCGTGGCCGGGGACGACGGGGAAGCTGACGCCGGGATAGCCGCCGGTCACCGCGAACATGTCGCTGTGGCAGACGCCGCAGGCCTCGACGCGGACGCGGACCTCGCCGGGACCGGGCTCGGGGATCTCCCGCTCCACGAGCTCCAGCGGACCGCCGGCCTCGCTCACCTGCACTGCACGCATGGTTGGCATACGGCCCAGGCTAGCCGGGCCTATAGGGTCGCCCCCGATGAGCGAGATCTTCCGGGAAGGGCTGCTCGACGGCCAGGTCGCGATCGTCACGGGTGCGGGCTCGGGCATCGGTCGCGTGACGGCGCTGGAGCTGGCGCGGCTCGGCGCGCGGGTCGCGATCTTCGGCCGCCGGGCGGAGCCGCTCGCGCAGACCTGCGCGCTCGGCCCGGAGGGCCGGATCGATGCGGTGGTCTGCGACATCCGCGAGGAGGAGCAGGTGGACGCGGCGGTCGACGAGGTCCTCGGGCGGCACGGGCGCATCGACCTGCTCGTCAACAACGCGGGCGGCCAGTTCCTCACCCCGGCCGAGCGCATCACGCCCAAGGGCTTCCGGACCGTCATCCGCCTGAACCTCGAGGGCACCTGGCTCATGACCCACGCCGTCGCGACCAGGGCGATGATGGGTGCGTCGGGACGGGTCGGCGGGAAGGTCGTGTCGATCACGATGACGCCGCACACCGGGCTCCCGGGGATGGCGCACTCCTCGGCCTCGCGGGCCGGGATGGAAGCGCTCATGAAGACGCTGGCGATCGAGTGGGCCCGGTTCGACATCCGTCTGAACGCCATCGCCCCGGGGATCGTCGGGACCGAGACCTTCATGACGAAGTACCCGCCGCAGTTCGTGGAGAGCGCGGCGCAGACCGTCCCGCTGCAGCGCCTCGGCACGCCGGAGCAGATCGCCCACATGGTCGCCCACCTCGCCTCGCCGGCCGGCGACTACACGAGCGGCTCGGTCATCACGATCGACGGCGCCCGCGACAACTACCTGGGGGCCTGGCCCCCCGCGCACGAGCGCGACGAGAGCGGCGGACCGGCGCAGGAGGCGCGGCGGCCGCGTTGAGCGGGCCTCGTATGTGTGTCCATTGGCACACAAGCGGCTCCTGACCTGCAAGGCTTCGGGCGTGCCGTCGTACGTCCAGGCTTCCGTCGCGCTCGCGGGAGCCGTCCTGCTGCTCGCCACCGTGCTGCCCGCCCCGCGCCTGCATCCGGCGCGCCTGGCCCCGGTCGTGCTCTGCCTCATGGCGGCGTCCGCCACGACGTTCCTCCTCGCCTTCGGCGTCATCGTCGCCGGCGTTCTCGGGCTGCTGCAGGGCTCGATCGTCATCGTGCCGGCCCTCGCCGGTCTCGGGCTGGCGGTCACGCTCTGCCTGACCATGTGCTGGGTCGTCTCGGCCGCCGGCCCGGTGGACGCGGTGGCCGCGGGCGACGAGGAGCCGGAGGAGGACGAGGGCGGTGGTGGCGGCGGCGGCCTGCGCCCCGAGGACGACCCGCCGCGCGACCCGGGCCCGACCGACGGCATCTGCTGGGACGCGTTCGACCGCGACCGTCAGGCGTGGGAGTCCCTGCGCCCGGTCACCGAGCGCGAGCTCGCCGACGCCTGAGCCGGCTCCACGAGGATCCCGGCCCGGTGCTCAGCGCGCGGCGGCGCCCGCGGCGAGCCACGCCTGCGTCGCGGCGACGCCCTCGTGCTCCAACCGCGCGATCGCGTCCACGTGCGGCAGACCGCCGGCGTGGTCGCCCGCCGCGGCGGCGTCGGCGAGCGCGACCCACGCGGCGCTGAGCGCGTCGTAGGTGTCCGCGAGCGACGCCAGGCGCGCGTCCTCGAGGAGGTCCGCCGCGTCGCGCAGGAAGCCGGCGTGCAGCGAGCGGAACATCGCGCCGCCGGTCCCCGCCTTCACGACGAAGACCCACAGGCCCTTCAGCGCGGCCTCCAGGCCGTCGCCGAACGCCGCCGGCCAGCCCGCGTAGGCCGAAGCGAAGGCGTCGACGCCGGCGAGGCCGGTCCCGCCGTCCAGCCCGGCGATGGGGGTGCCGCCGCTCGTCATGTTCTCCAGCGCGGTCCCCAGCGCGGCGCGGATCGCCTCGGTCGCCGGGGGCAGCGCGTCCGGCCAGTCGTAGAGGTAGACCCGGTGCCGGTTCGGCCCCGGGAAGGCCGGCGAGTTCCGCGCCGCCGCGAGCGAGGTGAGCGAGCAGCGCTGCAGGTCCTCGCGGTCGTTGTCCGCGATCCACGCGACGCCTTCCGCTTCGTCGTAGCCCACCAGGACGATCAGGTGCCGGGAGTTGTGCATGCGCACCCGGAGGTACTCGAGCTCCATGATGTCCGCCCAGACCATCGGCGGCCGGCCGGCGTCGAGCTCGTCCTTCACCCACGCCCAGCCCTCGGCCGGGTCGTCCGTCTCCCGCAGCTCCAGGCCGAGGCCCAGGTGACGGGCGACGTCCTCCTCGGCCGTCGCGGTGCGGCCGACGAGGTAGTACGGCGTGTGCTGCCCGGGCGTGGAGGCGTAGAGGAAGCCGAGGCCGCCGGCCAGGCCGAACACGGTCCCCTCGCTCAGCGGCCCGGCGCCGAAGTCGAGGCCGTGGAAGGCCAGCAGGTCCCGCAGCGAGCCCGACCCGCAGTGGCCGGCGCGGGTGTGGGCGAAGCTCTCCGGCAACGTGGTGCTCACGCGGCGCCACGCTAGCGA
>JAOPZU010000102.1 GCA_025963955.1 Solirubrobacterales bacterium | reverse complement strand
CGCGGCCGGGATCCGGATCGAGCCGCCGCCGTCGCTGGCGCCTGCCACCGGGACGATGCCCGCAGCGACCGCGGCGGCCGTCCCGCCGCTCGACCCGCCCGGCGTGCGGTCCAGGGCCCACGGGTTGCGCGTCGGCCCAAAGAGCTCCGGCTCGGTCACCGCCTTGGCGCCGAACTCGGGCGTGTTCGTCTTGCCGAAGACGACGAGCCCCGCGGCGAGCCAGCGCTCGACCACCGTCGAGTGCTCGCGGGCGGGGACGCGCGCCAGGGCGCGGCACCCCATCGAGGTCGGCGTCCCTGCGTACTCCTGCGCGAGGTCCTTCAGCAGGAACGGGACCCCGGCGAACGGGCCCTCCAGCGGGCCCGCGGCCCGGGCGTCGGCCTCGGCCTCCATCCGCACGACGATCGCGTTCAGGCGGCCGTCGACCGCCGCGGCGCGGGCTCGCGCGGCGGCCAGCAGCTCCGCCGCGCTGACCTCACCGGACGCGACGAGCGCCGCGAGGCCCAGGCCGTCGTGGGCCTCGTAGTCCTCGTGCTCCACGTGTTCAGCCCTCCAGCCGGACGGGCAGGCTCTTCAACTGGTTGGCGAACGGCGACTCGACCTGCCGCGGGTCTCCGGCGAGGGTCATCCGGGGGTAGCGCTCGAGCGTCTGCGCGAACAGCAGCCGCAGCTCGAGCCGCGCCAGCGCGGTGCCCAGGCAGAAGTGCCGGCCCCCCGCGCCGAACGCCTGGTGGACCGGGTTGCGCGTCACCGAGAAGCGGTCCGGGTCCTCGTACACCGACTCGTCGCGGCCGCTGGAGACATACCACATGACGACCTTGTCGCCCTCGCGGATCGGCTGTCCGTGCAGCTCCGTGTCTCGGGTCGCGGTGCGCCGGAAGTGGGCGAAGGCGGGGAACATCCGTAGCGCCTCCTCCACCACGCCGGGGATCAGCGAGGGGTCCGCGAGGACCTTCGCGCGCTCGGCCGGGTCCTCCATCAGCGCGCGCATGCCGCTGCAGTAGGTCGCCTTGGTGGAGTCGTTGCCGGCGGCCATGAGCAGGAAGAACCCCATGACGATCTCGTGCTCCTCCAGGCGCTGGCCGTCGACCTCGGCATGGACCAGGACGCTCGTCAGGTCGTCCGTCGGCTGCTCCCGCCGGGCGGCGATGAGCGTCCGGCAGCGCTCGAAGATCTCCGGCACGTCGCGCTGCATCACCGTCTGCGGCCCGTCCGGACTGACGTCCGGGTCGCCTGCGGCGATCACCGCCGTCATCAGCCGCGCCCAGATCGCGTCGTCCTCCGGCGGGATGCCCATGAAGCGCCCGATCACGCGGGAGACGACGGGCTGCGCGACGTCGCTCACGAGGTCGCAGGTCTGGCGGCCGGTAAGGCCGTCGAGGACGTCGCCGACGATCGCCCGCACCGTGCCCTCGTGGTCGGCGATCCGCTTGGGCGTGAAGCCGCGCTGGAAGAGCGCCTTCAGGCGGTCGTGCTTCGGCGGGTCCATCCCGATGAACATCGCGCGCGTGAGCTCCAGCGGCATGACGGCCGTGCTGATCGCGGTGATGCCGCCGAGCTCGGAGGAGTAGGTCTGCCAGTCGCGGCTGACGGCGTGGATGTCCTCCTGGGTGGTCACCGACCAGAAGCCCTGCTCCCCCGGGTACTCCGCGAAGCCCGAGCTGAAGTGGACGGGGCAGCCGCTGCGCAGCCGCGCGAAGGTCTCCAGCGGGGGGCCCTCGGCCCACAGCGCGCGGTCGGCGACGCGGATCTCGTCGAGGGGCACGGACGTCTCGGGCGTGGCCATGGCGCGAGCCTAACCGGGCCGCTGGCCGCCTGGCCAGTTTTGCCGTGTGCGAGAGTGGCCGCATGGCGCTCTACGACCTGAACGGCAAGGTGGCCCTCGTGACCGGCGGGGCCCGCGGGATCGGCTTCGCGACGGCGAAGGCCCTGATCGAGCGCGGCGCGTCCGTCGTGATCAGCGACCTGGACGAGGCGACCGTCACGGCGTCCGCGGCCCAGCTGCACGACACGCGCGCGCTCGGCCTGGCGGCCGACGTCACCGATCGCGCGGCGATGCAGCGCGTCGTCGCGACGGCCGTCGAGCGCTTCGGCGGCCTCGACGTCGTCGTCGCCAACGCCGGCATCGCCTCCCGCGGCGCGACCTTCCGGGCCATGTCGACCGAGTCCTTCGAGCGCGTCATCGACGTCAACCTCATGGGCGTCGTGCGCACGGTCGACGCGGCGCTGCCGCAGATCGTCGCCCGCCGCGGGCACGTCGTCGTCATCGCGTCGGTCTACGCGTTCGTCAACGGCCTCGGCGCGTCCCCCTACGCGATGGCGAAGGCCGGCGTGGAGCAGTTCGGGCGGGCGCTGCGCGCGGAGCTGACGCCGCACGGCGCGAGCGCGTCCGTCGCCTACTTCGGCTTCATCGACACCGCGATGGTGCACCAGGCGCTCGACCAGGATCCGCTGTCGGACGCGCTGATGAACGTCGTGCCGAAGCCGTTGCGCAAGCGCCTGCCGCCGCAGCTCGCAGGCGAGGCGATCGTCGCCGGCATCCAGAAGCGCGCGCCGCGCATCATCCGGCCGAAGCGCTGGACCGCGGTCTCGCTGCTCCGCGGCGTCCTGAACCCGCTCACCGACCGCTTCATGGAGCAGGACACGGCGACCGCCGCCCTCGTCCGCTCCTTCGACGAGCGCGCCGGCGAGGAGCAGCCGACGACGGCCTAGTTGTAGTTCCTAGGAAGGTTGTTCATCCGGTCCTCCGTGGAGGCTGGGCGTTGCGAGACGTTCAGCACCAAGGAGAACCGGATGAGGATGCACGCTAACGCGCGGCTCAGTCCGATCGGCCGGCAGTT
>JAOPZU010000099.1 GCA_025963955.1 Solirubrobacterales bacterium | reverse complement strand
CCGAGCATCAGCAGCCCGTGCTGGCCGTGCCGCTCGGTCACCCAGCCGGACACGATCGTCCCCGGCCGCAGGACGGTGTCGCTCAGCGCTTCGCGCAGGAGGACCAGGTCGACGGCGATGACGGCGGGAATGGCCACGCCCGGGTGATCGACCGTCGTCCGCCCAGCTCAAGCGCCCGCCGCGCCCGCCGAGAACCCGGGTATGGACCGTGGCCTCTACGTCGCTGCCTCCGGCATGCTCTCCGAGCTCGTCCGGCAGGAGCAGCTCGCCAACGACCTGGCGAACGTCTCGACCGCCGGCTACAAGGCCGACCGTGTCAGCCAGAAGTCGTTCGGCTCGCTGCTGCTGTCCAACTCGCGCACGGGTCAGCCGATCGGCGCGGTCGGCCTCGGCAGCCAGATCACGAAGTACACGACCGACCTGCGCCCGCAGGCGCTCAAGCAGACGGACGAGCCGCTCGACCTCGGCATCGAGGGCGAGGGCTTCTTCGCCGTGCAGACCGGCCAGGGCGTGCGCTTCACCCGCAACGGCTCCTTCACCAGCGGCCCCGGCGGCACCCTCGTCGACCAGCTCGGTCACGCCGTGCTCGGCCCGGACCGCCGGCCCGTCAAGCTTGCCGCGGACGGCACCGTCCCGGCGAGCGCCGTCGGCGTCTTCGCCGTCACGGGCGCGAAGAAGGAGGGTGACGCGCTCTTCACGGGCACCGCCGCCGGCGCCGCGACCGGCGCCGTCCGCACGGGCCAGCTCGAGGGCTCGGGCGTCGACTCCGCCCACACGATGATCGACATGCTCGGCTCGCTGCGGGCCTTCGAGGCCTCCCAGCGGGCGATCACGACGATCGACTCGACGCTCCGCGCGGCCGCCACGCAGGTCGGCTCCCTCAACGGTTGATCGACCCGGCTCAACCGGGGCGCGGCGCGGCCGATCACCCGGGCTGACCAGGAGCTCCACCGACCGGCCCGCACCCGCGGAAGTCAGGCGCTCCACAGCATCCAGAGGAGACGGACGTGCTCTCAGGCATGTACAGCGCCGCCGCCGGCATGGCGGCACAGCAGCAGCGGATGGACGCGGCGGCCAACGACCTCGCGAACACGAGCACCACCGGCTACAAGCACGTCCGCATCGCCTTCCGGGACCTCGCCTACGCGGCGGCCGGCCACGGCGGCACGAGCGATGTCCTGCTCGGCGGCGGCGCCGGCGCCACCGCGATCGGCCGCAGCCGCAGTCAGGGCGCCCTGAAGACGACGGACCAGCCGCTGGACGTCGCGCTGCAGGGCGTCGGCTACATGGCGGTCAAGGGCCGCGACGGCCGCCCCGCGATGACCCGCGACGGCGAGCTGGGCACGGACGACAAGGGTCGCCTGGTCACCGCGAACGGCCTGCTGCTCGACCCGCCGATCAGCATTCCCGCCGGCACCGCCCCGAGCGACATCAAGATCGCCGCGGACGGACGGGTCACCGCCGCCGGCCGCCCGGTCGGCGCCCTGCGCCTGGTCACCGTGCCGAACCCGAGCGCCCTGGAGGGCGGCCCGGACAACACCTTCCTGGCGAACGCCGCCTCGGGCGCCGCCGCCGCCGCACCCCGCACGACCACCGTGACGCAGGGCGCGCTGGAGGGCAGCAACGTCGACCTCGGCCAGGCGATGGTGGACATGATGGACGCGCAGCGCGGCTTCGAGCTCGCGAGCAAGGCCATCACCTACCAGGACCAGCTCGCCGAGATCGCGAACGGCATCAAGCGATGAGCATCCCGGTCCAGGGCGTCGACCCCGCGGTCCAGAAGCTGCTCGCCGGCGAGCTGGCCAAGTCCCTGTGGGCGACCGCCAAGCCGATCGCGGGCGGCGAGGAGGAGGGCGGCAGCATGCAGTCCTCCGGCGCCGAGACCTACGCCTCGATGTTCACCGACGTCCTCGCCAACGCGATCGCCGGGCAGGACGCGAGCGGCGCGAAGGCCAAGGCGAGGCGCGCATGAGCGTCGCCCTCGCCGCCCCGGTCCGCTCCCCCCTGGGCGAGGCCGTGCTCGCGCACCTGCAGGTGCAGCTCGAGTCCGCCGGCGCCCTGCTGCAGGCGTGCATCGCGCAGTACCGCGCGATCCGCGAGCGCGACGTGGAGAGCGTCCTCGGCCGGATGGCCGACATGCAGGCCGAGTCCGAGCGCCGCGGCCGCCTGGAGCGTGAGCGCACCGTCCTGCTCCAGCACGCCGCCGGGCTGCTCGGCATCCCCGCCCACGCGGTGACCCTCGAGGCGCTGGCCACCCTGCTGGATCCGGACACCGCCCGCGAGGCGCGCGAGCGCTCCGCCCGGCTGCGCGGCACGCTCGACGAGCTGCAGCGTCAGCACGCCGTCAACCGCGTGCTGATGAAGCAGGAGCTCGCGTTCGTCGAGCACCTGACCCGGATGCTCGCCGGCGGCGCCGGCGTGGACGACCCGGACGTCTACTCGCGCCCCGGGGCCCCGGCGATGCCGCGTCCCGGCCGCAGCGGCCCGTCCCTCCGCGGCTACGACCTGAGGGCCTAGGGCGATGCCGATCTCCAGCTTCAGCGGCCTGCAGACCTCCGTCCGCGCCCTCATGGCGCAGCAGGCGGCGCTCGACACGACCGCGCACAACATCGCGAACGTCAACACGGTCGGCTACACCCGCCAGACCGTCGAGCTCGGCGCGGCGCAGCCGTACACGATCGCCGCCGGCGCCACGCAGCAGGGCAGCGGCGCGCAGCTCGGCCAGGGCGTCGACGTCCTCTCCTTCAGCCGCGCCCGCGAGGTCTTCGGCGATCTCCAGTTCCGCGCGCAGCAGATGCTCAGCGGGCAGGCGTCCACCGAGGCGCAGGCGCTCGACCAGGCGCAGGACCTGGCCGGCGAGCCGTCCGACAGCGGCATCGGCGCGCTCACCACGAAGTACTACAGCGCCTGGCAGGACCTGGCCGACCACCCGGAGTCCACCGCCGCCAAGGCCGCCCTCGTCGGGCAGGCGAAGGCGCTGGCCACCGCGATCGGCCAGCTCGACCAGGGTCTCGCGCAGATCCAGTCCGTCGCGAGCACCGAGTTCGCCAAGCAGGTCGGCGCCCAGGGCCCGGTCCAGGCCGCCGCCACCGAGATCGGGAAGCTCAACGGCGCCATCAGCGATGCCGTCGCCCGCGGCCAGGCGCCCAACGACCTCCTCGACCGCCGTGACGTCCTGCTCGACCAGCTCTCCTCCCTCGGTCAGCTGTCGACGACCGACCTCGGCGGCGGCTCGATCAGCGTCCAGTTCGGCGACGCCGCGGCGCCCCTGGTCAGCGGCACGACGGTCACCTGGCCGCAGACCATCACGAGCGCGACCGGCGGCAAGCTCGGCGCCCTCATCAGCCTCGGCAGCGCGACGGGCCCCATCGGCGCCTACCGCACGAGCCTGGACGCGATGGCCTCCTCGCTCGCCGGTTCGACGAACGCGCTGCAGCCCGCCGCCTTCTTCTCCGGGACGACCGCGGCCACCCTGAGCGTCGTCGCCACCACCGCGACGGTGAAGGCCGGCTCCGGCACGGCCGCCGGGGCCAACGACCTGGCCCTGCAGCTCTCGGCCCAGCGCAGCGGCGCGACCGCCGGCGCGTACGCCACCCTCGTGCAGGACATGGGCGCCGGCGCGGCCGACGCGCAACGCCGCGCCGACACGAGCGCGACGCTCGCGTCCGCCGCCGACGCCCGCCGCCAGAGCGTCAGCGGCGTCTCCCTCGACGAGGAGCTCACGGACATGCTCCGCTACCAGCGCGGCTACCAGGCCGCGTCGCGTGCGCTCTCCACGATGGACGAGATGCTCGACGTGCTCATCAACCGCACCGGCCGCGTGGGGCTCTAGGTCATGAGCGTCCGCATCACCGGCCAGATGATGACCTCCCGCGTCATGGAGGACCTGCGCACCGCGCAGACCCGTATGGCGCGCACCCAGCAGGAGGTGAGCAGCGGCAAGCGCATCAACCAGGCCTCGGACGACGCGCTCGGCGCGAACACCGCGGTCCGGGCCCGCGCCGAGCTCGCCGGCCTGGACAAGGACCGGGACTCCGTCGCCGGCGCCACCTCCTGGGTCTCCGCGACCGACTCCGCCCTCTCGGACATCGCCGACGTCATGCACCGCGTCAAGGAGCTGACGCTGAAGGCGGCGAACAGCTCCACCACGAACTCGGGGCGCGCGTCCATCGGCCAGGAGCTCGCGCAACTGATCCAGACCGTGAAGGACTCGGCCAACGCGAAGGTGGGCGACACCTACGTCCTCGCCGGTACGGCCACCACGACGCCGCCCTACGCCCCCGGCGCGGTCGACACCTACGCCGGCGACACCGGCGTTATCGCCCGCTCGATCGGCCCGGGCGTCTCCGTCGCCGTCAACACCACGGCGGACACCGTCCTGGGCTCGGGCGGCGCCGACGGCAAGCTGCTCTCCACGCTGCGCACGATCCAGGCCCATCTGGCCGCGAACGACGTGGCGTCCCTCGGGACGACCGACCTCGCCGGCCTCGACGCGAACCTCGACACGCTCACGGGTGTGCAGGCCACGGTCGGCGCGACCCAGAACCGCCTGGACGCCGCCGACTCACGGCTGACCGCTGCGCTCGGCGTCGCGAACGACGTGCTGGACGGCGCCGAGGGCGCCGACCTGGCCGAGTCGATCGTCGCCCTCAACGCCCAGTCCGCCGCCTACACGGCCGCCCTGAAGACCTCGGCGAACGTCATGCAGCCCTCGCTGCTCGACTTCCTGCGCTGAGGCCGGTACGTCGTGCCGCCGCTCAGCTTTGCATCCGGTCGTCCGACTACCCAGGGCGACCACCCCGATCCGGAGGACCGCACCATCCCATGTCCGTGACCCTGAACAGCACCCGCTTCGGGCGCCTGGAGATCCCCGAGGAGGCCGTCCTGGACTTCCCGACGGGCCTCATCGGCATCGGCGGCTCGCAGTACGCCCTGCTGGCCCGCGACGACGACGCCGCCTTCGTGTGGCTGCACTCGCTCGACGACCCCCAGCTCGCCGTTCCCGTCACCAACCCGTGGCGCTTCTTCGGCAGCTACGAGGTCGAGCTCTCCGACGAGGAGGCCGAGCGCATCGGCATCGACGACGCCACCGCCACCTCGGTCTACGTCACCGTCCGTGCGGCCGAGTGCCTCGAGGACTTCTGCGCGAACCTCGCCGCCCCGATCCTGATCGCCGGCAGCCGCGGTCATCAGGTCATCAACCAGGCCCCGGACGCCCCCGTCCGCGCGCCGCTGTTCGCCGACCTGGCGGGCGCCCACAACGCCGGCGTCCAGGCCGCCTGAGCCCGATCCGCCGGTACGCTCGAGCGATGCTCATCATCACGCGTCGTCCCGGAGAGAAGCTCATGATCGGTGACGACGTCGTCGTCGAGATCATCGAGGTGAGCGGATCGAGTGTCCGCATCGGGATCGCCGCCCCGAAGTCCGTCGCGGTCTACCGCGAGGAGATCTACTCGGCGGTCAAGGCCGAGAACACGGCGGCCGCCACCGTCGACCCGGCGCAGCTCCCCGACGAGCTCCCCGCCGGCAGCACCACGCAGGACTCCCCGCCAAGGAGCGAGCAGCATCCGTAGCACCAGGGCACCGACGCCCGCCGGGACCCGATCCGTCCCTCCCACGCCGAGTCACACGGAAGGAGCGAGTGACCATGTCACTACGCATCAACAACAACACGGAAGCCCTCAACGCCCACCGGCAGCTCATGCAGACGAGCGGCCGCGTCAGCAAGGCCATGGAGAAGCTCTCCTCCGGCTACCGCATCAACCACGCCTCCGATGACGCGGCCGGCCTCGGCATCAGCGAGAAGATGCGCGGCCAGATCCGCGGGCTCGGTCAGGCGCAGCGCAACATCCAGGACGGCGTCAGCCTCGTGCAGACCGCGGAGGGCAGCCTCGACGAGGTGCACTCGATGCTCCAGCGCGTCCGGGAGCTCGCGGTCCAGTTCAAGAGCGGCTCGATGAGCGCCGCCAACCAGGCCGCCATCCAGACCGAGGTCAACCAGCTCGCGTCCGAGATCGAGCGCATCGGCGCGTCGGCGCAGTTCAACGGCGTGTCCGTCCTCAGCGGCGCCTCCACCATCACCTTCCAGGTCGGCGCGAACGACGGCGAGGAGATCAGCATCGCCACGATCAGCCTCGGCGCGGCCGTCGGCTCCGCTCCCTTCTCCCTGGCCGTCGGCGGCACGACCGACCTCACCGAGATCGACACGGCGATCGACGCGGTCAGCGCCGCCCGCTCGAGCTTCGGCGCCGTGCAGAACCGCTTGGAGCACACGCTCGCGGTGTCGGCCGCCGCGCAGGAGAACCTCGTCGCCGCCGAGTCGCGCATCCGCGACGTCGACATGGCCGAGGAGATGACCCAGCTCACCAAGGAGCAGATCCTCACCCAGGCCGGCACGGCGATGCTGGCGCAGGCCAACCAGGCGCCGAACTCGGTCCTCAGCCTGCTGAAGGGCTAGCCCCGGCCTGCCCCGGGGCCGCCGCTACCGCCGCGGCGGCTTCCAGCAGGCCATCACCCGGTCCGTGTCGTCCGCGCCCAGCGGCGGCACGGGCAGCGCGGACGGCTGCGGCCGTTCGGCCCGCAGCCCGTCGAGCACGAGCGCGAGGTACCGCCGCCAGAGCTCCGGGTTCGTCTCGCGAGCGGCGTCGGCGATCGTGCCGAGCATCATGTTGATCATCGGGACGTCGAACTCGACGACGTCGGCCCGCAGCGCGCCCTCCGCCTTCGCCCGGCCCACGACCTGCGCGACGAGCGGCGCGATCCGGTCCCGCACGGCGGCCACCCGCTCCTGCCCGCGGCCCGTGCTGAGCAGCAGCTCCTTCAGGCCCCGGTCCTGCGCCTGCATGCCGACCGCCTGCTCGAGGAAGTGGGCCAGGCCCTCCCAGGCGTCCTCGTGCTCGAGCGCCGCCTCCGCGAGCCGGCCGAAGTCCGCCATCCGCTGCTCGAAGAGCGCGTCGATCAGCGCGTCCTTGTCCGGGAAGCGCCGGTACACCGTCCCGACGCCGACGTCCGCGTGGTGGGCGATCTGGTCCAGCGACGCCGTCAGGCCGTGCTCGGCGAACACCTCGCGGGCGGCGTCCAGGATGCGCAGGCGGTTGCGCTCGGCGTCCTTCCTCAGCGGGCGTGTGACCGATGGCACAGGTGAATCCTCGCAGTAAGTGGAGACTGGCTCTCCGGTTGGTGCTACCGTTCCGGACAGGAAGTTGAGGATAGCTCTCCACATCGAGGACGCGCCTCCGCTTCACCCGACATCCCTTCTCCAGAGGCTCCCGTGACTCCGCACGACAACCCGCACCACGCCCGCCGCTGGGCGATCCTCGCGATCCTCGGCCTGGCGCAGCTCATGGTCGTCCTCGACGCGACGATCGTGAACATCGCGCTGCCCTCCGCCCAGGCCTCGCTCGGCTTCTCCGACGAGAGCCGGCAGTGGATCGTGACCGCCTACGCCCTCGCCTTCGGCAGCCTGCTCCTCCTCGGCGGGCGCATCGGCGACCTCGTCGGCCGCAAGACCGTCTTCATCGTCGGGCTCATCGGCTTCGCTCTCGCCTCCGCGATCGGCGGCGCCGCCGGCTCGTTCGGCGTTCTCGTCGGCGCCCGCGCGCTACAGGGCGTCTTCGGCGCGCTGCTCGCCCCGGCCGCGCTCTCGCTGCTGACCACGACCTTCGTCGACCCGAAGGAGCGCAACACGGCGTTCGGCGTCTTCGGCGCCATCGCCGGCTCAGGCGCCGCGGTCGGCCTGCTGCTTGGCGGCGTGCTCACCGAGTACCTCTCCTGGCGCTGGTGCCTGTACGTGAACCTCGTCTTCGCCGCGGTCGCCGCCGGCGGCGCCTGGACGCTGCTCCACAACCAGGTCCCGGCCGAGCGCCCCCGCCTGGACATCCCCGGCACCATCACCGCGTCGACCGGCCTCTTCGGCCTGGTCTACGGCTTCTCCCACGCGGAGACGAACGGCTGGACGTCACCGCTGACCCTCGTCGCGCTCGGCGCCGCGGCCGTCCTGCTCGTGGCCTTCGTCGCGCTGCAGCACCGCGTCGCCCACCCGCTGCTGCCGCTGCACGTCGTCCTGGACCGCACCCGAGGCGGCTCCTACCTCGCGCTCGCCCTGGCCGGCGCCGGCATCTTCGGCGTCTTCCTGTTCCTGACCTACTACCTGCAGCAGAACCTCGGGTTCTCCCCGATCAGGACGGGCCTGGCCTTCCTGCCGATGACGACGCTCATCATGATCACCGCGACGGTGGCGACGACCAAGCTCGTCCCGCGTCTCGGCGCCCGCCCGATGGTCGTGACCGGCATGGCGCTCGGCGTCGTCGGGATGGTCTACCTCGCGCAGCTCGACGTCGGCTCGGCGTACGCGACCGGCGTCCTGCCCGCCCTGCTCATCATGGGTCCGGGCCTCGGGCTCATCTTCGCGACCTGCATCAACAACGCGACCGCGGGCGTGGAGGCCAAGGACGCCGGCGTCGCCTCCGCGACCGTCAACACGATGCAGCAGGTCGGCGGGTCCGTCGGCACGGCGCTGCTCAGCACGCTGGCCGCGAGCGCCAGCGACTCGTTCCTCGCCGGTCGGGCGCCCAGCCCGGCCGTCCTTGCGCAGGCCTCGATCGAGTCCTACACCACCGTGTTCTGGTGGGCGGGCGCCATCTTCGCCCTGGGCATGGTCGCCTGCGGCCTGCTGCTGCGGGGCGGCCCGGCCCCGGAGCCCGCCCCGGGCGCCGCGCCCGCACTG
>JAOPZU010000095.1 GCA_025963955.1 Solirubrobacterales bacterium | reverse complement strand
TGCGCCGGCGACGTGCCGCCGCTCATCGGCCGCACCCTAACGGGGACGGGCCTGACGCTCGACCAGGCCGCCCGCCTGCTGCTGGACGACGACGCACTGCCGGCCGGGCTCACCGCCGTGCAGCAGCGCCTCGTCGAGCAGCAAGCCGAGCACCTCGCCGCCGGTTGAGCCGTACCTCCCGGATGAGCCTCAACCCGGCCCTGCGCGACGTCTCCTACTGCCCGCGCTGCGCCGCCCCCGCGACCGTGCAGGCCCCGCGCTCGCTGAGCTGCGCGACCTGCGGCTACCAGGCTTACTACAACCCGAAGCCCGTGGCGGCCGCGATCCCGCGCACGCCCGACGGCGCCATCCTCCTGCTCCGCCGCGGCGCGCGCCACGACCCGGGCTTCGGGCTGTGGACGTTCCCGGGCGGGTTCGTCGACCTCGGCGAATCCGTCGAGGAGGCCGCGGTCCGGGAAGCGCGCGAGGAGCTGTGCATCGAGATCACGCTCGACGGCCTGCTCGGCGTGTACTCCAAGCCCGAGGACCGCGTGGTCCTGATCGTCTACACGGCCACGACCCAGGGCACGCCGCAGCTGACCGCGGAAGCCAGCGAGATCCGCGCCTTCGACCCGGCCGAGGTCCCGTGGGACGAGCTCGCCTTCTGGTCGACCGCGCAGGCCCTGCGTGAGCTCGTCGCCCGCGACGACGGCCGGCTGTAGAGCCCGGAAAGGTTGTTCAGGCGGGTGGCGGGCATGAGGCGTCCGATGTCCGGCGCGCTGTGGCCGTTGGCGTCAGCCCGAGGATCTCGTGCTCGCGCGGGTCAGCCCGGCCGCTCGTCGCGCTCGCGGGTCTCGATCTCCGAGGCGAGGCCGGCCTGGACCTCGGAGGAGAGGACGACCTCACCGCGGGCGACCGCGGAGATCGCGTCGCAGATGCGATCGCGCGAGGACTCCTTGGAGAGATAGGCGCCCGCTCCGGAGGCCACGGCGCGGTAGACCGTCTCGTTGTCGACGTGAGCGCTGAGGAGCACCACACGCGTGGGCAGGCCTTCACGCTTGATCGCGTGGAGCACGTCGTTGCCCTGCAGCCCGGGCATCTGGACGTCGAGCACCGCGACGTCCGGGCTGAGCTCCTTCACGAGCTCGAGCGCCTGGCGCCCGTCCTCCGCCTCGGCGACGAGCTCGAACTCGGGTCGGGCCTTGATGGCGCGGGAGACGCCCTCGCGGTAGACCGGATGGTCGTCGGCGACGAGGACGCGGACGCGTGGTGCCTTGGCTTCGCTCATGAGATGTCGGGGAACGCCGAACGCACCGGTGTGCCCCCGCTCCAACCCCGCGAGGTCATCCTAGACCGCGGCCCACCCGGACCGCCTCCGAGCAGATCTCCCGCCGCGATGCCGCCTTCGACAGGTAGGCGTCGGCGCCGACCTCCCGAGCCCGGGCGACGACCGTCGCGTCCATGTACGCGCTGAGCAGGACGACCTTCGTGTCGGCCGGCGGGGACATCGCGCGGACCCGCTGGCAGACCTCGAGGCCGTCCAGGCCCGGCATGCGCACGTCAAGGAGCGCGATGTCCGGCGCCAGACGCGTGATGGCGTCGAGCGCGGCGTCCCCCCCGTCGACTTCGCCGACCAGCTCGAGATCCGCATGGGCGCGGACGGCGCGGGCGATGCCCGCGCGATAGGCGTCGCTGTCGTCGGCGATGAGGACGGTGAGGGGACGGTCGGTCACGGCAACCAGTGCGTATCGCCAGCGAAAGGCAAGGGCCGTCCGGCCCCTGCCCGCCGCGTGCGCGTCGGTCAGGCCTTGACGAGGTCGATCACGAAGACCAGCGTCTCGTTCGGCCCGATCGCCGGCGGCGATCCCTGCGCGCCGTAGGCCTTGTCGGCCGGGATGACGAGCTCGCGGCGGCCACCGACCTTCATCCCCTCGACGCCCTCGTCCCAGCCCGGGATGACCGCGCCCTGGCCGAGCGTGAACGGGAAGTCGTCCCCGCGGTCCCATGAGGCGTCGAACTGCTTGCCCGTCGAGAAGCTCACGCCGACGTACTTGACGGTGATCGCGCTGCCGGCCTTGGCGGTGGCGCCCTTGCCGACCACGATGTCCTTCACGACGAGGTCCTTCGGCGGCGCGCCCTTCGGCTTGGGGATCGCCGGCTTCTTCTTCAGGTCGGTGCTGATCGGCAGGACGGCGCCCTTGCCGCTGGTGTCCACGGTGGCGGTCGGCGTCGAGGCGGTGCTGGCGGTGGTCGTGTCCGTGGCGGTGTCCGCGGGCGCGGCCGAGATCGCCTGGTCGGCGGCCCCCGGCTTGGTCGACGAGCCGCCGCACCCGGCGGCGGTCAGGGCCAGCGTGGCCGCGGCGAGCGCCAGGGCAGTCGTTCGGGTCGGCTTCATTGGGCGGCAGTGTGGCAGAGCGCGCGCCATGATGGAGCCGATGACCGGCCGGACCGCCCAGCTGCTGGACACCGCCGCAGAGCGCTCGCGGGTCACGGTCCGCCAGCGACTGGCACGCCTGTGGACGGTCCTGCCGGCGGTCCTGCAGACGGCCATCGCGGCCGCCGTGGCCTTCAGCCTGGCCCGCGACGTCGTCGGCCACCCCGGGCCGTTCGTCGCCGCGGTCAGCGCGATCGTCGCTCTCGGCATCACCTACGGGCAGCGGACACGACGGGCCGTCGAGATCGTCCTCGGCGTGGCCGTCGGCGTCTTCGTCTCGGACCTGCTCACGATCACACTCGGCACCGGGCCAGGCCAGATCGCCCTGGTCATCGGGCTGGCGATGAGCGCGGCGATCGTCCTCGGCGGCTCACGACTGGTGGTCTCGCAGTCGGCGACCTCCGCGGCGCTGGTGGCGACGGTCGCGGCGCCGGGCCACCTGAGCTTCGACCGCCCGGTCGACGCCCTCATCGGCGGCGGCGTGGCGCTGCTCGTGAACCTCGTCATCTCCCCGGTCAACCCCGCGCGGCTGGCCCGGCGCGCGGCGACCCCGGTGCTGGAGGAGCTGGCCGCGGTCCTGCGGGACGTGGCCGCCGCGCTGGAGGCCCGCGACCACGACGGCGCCGTCGACGCGCTGGCCCGCGCCCGCGGCCTGGACCCGCTCATGGCCCGCTTCGCCGAGGCCGCCGAGGTCGGCGTGGAGGTGGCCGCGCTCTCGCCGCTGCGCCGCAGCCACCGCGCGGACCTCGAGCTCTACCGGCGCGAGGCCGAGCAGATCGACCTCGCGGTGCGGAACGTCCGCGTCCTTGCCCGTGGCGCGGTGCGGGCGGTGGACCTGGAGGCGCACGTCCCCCCGGAGACCGTCGTCGCGCTGCGCGAGCTGGCGTCGGGGGCGGTCGCGCTGGCCCCGGACCCGGTCGACCCGGAGCGCGCCGCCCGCGCCCGCGTGCACGTCCTGGACGCCGCCGGACGGGCGACGCTCGGCCTGGAGCGGACGGGCAACCTCAGCGCGTCGGTCATCGTCGGCCAGGTGCGCTCGATGGCGACCGACCTGCTCAAGGGCCTCGGGGCCACGGACGCCGAGGCGGTGGACGACGTGCGCCGCGCGGCCCGCGGGCTCAGCGACGCGGAGCTCGCCCAGGAGGACTGAGCGGGGTACCGTCCCCCGATGGCCACGACGCCCCTGACGCCCGCCGAGACCGCCGACCTGGAGGCCTACGGCTCCGGCCCGGACCCGGCCTGGCTGCGGGAGGACTGGTCGCGGTACCTCAGCTGGCACCACGTCGGCGGCCGCGCGATCAACGTGCTCGACACCGGCTCACCCACAGGAACCGGCCGGGACGAGACGCCGCTCGTGTTCATCCACGGCCACTCGGCCTGCTGGCAGCACTGGCTCGAGCAGCTGCCGGCCTTCATGGGGCGCTACCGCTGCATCGCGCTCGACCTGCCCGGTTTCGGCAACTCGGAGCTGCCGGAGGACGGCATCTCGATGAGCGGCTACGCCCGCGCGGTCGACGAGCTGCTCGGGCAGCTCGGCGTCTCGGCGGCCTGCGTCGTCGGCAACTCGATGGGCGGCTTCGTCGCCGCGGAGCTCGCGATCCGCTTCCCGCAGCGCGTGGAGCGCCTCGTGCTCGTGTCCGCCGCGGGTCTGGCCGGGCGCTACA
>JAOPZU010000094.1 GCA_025963955.1 Solirubrobacterales bacterium | reverse complement strand
AGCGGCCGGGGCGGGCTGCGGCGGGGCCGCGTAGGCGCCAGGATCGTAGGCGGTGCCGCCGCCTCCCGTGCCCACCCCGGTGCCCGGATCGGGCGTCGGCGTGATCGGGTCGGTGCCCGTGGTGTTCGTGGCGCCTGACCGGCTGCTGGCGTACTTGCCGAAGAACGGCTGCGCGACGAACGGCTCCTTCGGCTTGGGCCAGTCGTGGCAGTTCTTGCGGTCGACGGCGCTCGTCATGAAGTCGTGCCAGATCTCCGCGGGCGCGTCCCCGCCGAACATCGTGCCGTAGTTCGGGACGGCCGTCATCGGCTTGGGCTGCTTGTAGCCGACCCAGACGGTGGTGTTCAGGTTCGACGTCATGCCGTTGAACCAGGCGTCCTTGAAGCCCGACGTCGTGCCCGTCTTCCCGGCGGCGGGGCAGAACCCGAGGGCCGCGGCGGTGCCGGTGCCGCCGGCGACGTTGCCCTTCATGGCCTGGATCGCCTCGTACGTCTCGCCGTCGGTGAAGATCTTCACCTTGTTCGCGCGGCCGAGCGAGGTGTCCACCGTGCCGTCGGCCTTGACGACCTTCGTGATCGCGACGGGGGTGATGCGGTAGCCGCCGTCGTTGACCGACACGTAGGCGCGGGACATCTCCAGCGGCGTGCAGCAGTCGGCCAGGCCGCCCAGCGCCTCGGCGGGCAGCGACTGCATCTTGCTCGTGATGCCCATCATGCGGGCGGTCTTCGTGACCTCGGGCGGGCCCAGGTCGAGGTCGAGCTGCTGGAAGACGGTGTTGTCGGAGGTGACGACCGCCTGGAAGAGGGACTTCGCGCCGCCACCGCTGCCGCGGTCGGAGTTCGACACGTCGATGTTCCCGTACGTCGGGTCGACGAACTTCAGCGGATGCGAGATGTACGAGGTCTTGTTGATGTCCACGCCCTTCCGGATCGCGGTCATCAGCACGATGATCTTGAAGGTCGAGCCCGGCTGCCGCTTGGCCTGCGTGGCGAGGTTGTACTTCGAGTCGCCGTAGCTCGTGGACGAGGCCATCGCCCGGATCTGGGCGGTCTTCGGGTCGATCGAGACGAGCGCGGACTCGGGGGACCCCGGCGCGCTGAGACGGCCGGCCATCGCGGCGCGCGCCTTCTTCTGCAGGGCGAAGTCGAGGGTCGTGTAGACCTTCAGGCCACCCTGGCTGACGACCTTCTTGCCGTACTTCTTGACGAGCTCCTTGCGGACGTACTCGAAGAAGTAGCCCTCGCGACGGGCGCCGTAGTAGTCCGAGCTGTGCAGGCGGATCGGGGAATCGACAGCGTCGGCGTACTGGGCGGCGTCGATGTACCCGAGGTCCAGCATCTTCTTGAGGACCTCGTTGCGCCGAACGAGCGCCGAGGCCTTCTTGCGGAACGGGTTGTAGTCCGACGGCGCCTGTGGCAGGCCGGCCATGAGCGCGGCCTCGGGCAGCGTCAGGTCCTTCGCGCGCTTGTTGAAGAAGACGCGGGCGGCCGCCTCGACGCCGTAGAGCTCGTCCCCGGCGCGGTCGTTGCCGTACGGGACGGAGTTCAGGTACTTCGTGAGGATCCAGGTCTTCCCAGGACGGCCGGGGTGGAGGTTCTCGAGCTCCTCGGCGAGCTTCGCCTCACGGATCTTCCGCTTGTAGTCGCGCTTCTTGTCCCGCGAGTACAGGTTCTTGATCAGCTGCATGGTCAGCGTGGAGCCGCCCTGCACCTTCTCGCCCTTGGACTCGAAGTTCCGGATGCCGGCCCGGATGACGCCCTCGAAGTCGACGCCCTTGTGCTGGTAGAAGCTCTGGTCCTCGATCGCGACCGTCGCGTCCTTCATGACCTGCGGGATGTCCGTCGACTTCACCGGCGTGCGCAGGATGTCGGACTGGATGACGCCGAGCCGCGTGCCGTCCTTCGCGTAGACGAACGAGTTCTCGCCCTGCTTGAGCGGCTTGAGCTCGGTGATGTCGGGCGCGGAGTTCGCGATGCTCACGACGTAGCCGACGAGCGACAGCCCGACGATGGCCGCCACGGCCGTGAGGACACCGGCGGCGAGCAGCACGAAGAGCCCGGGGCCGCTCTTGCTGCGGTTGCGGCGGCGTTGTCTTTCGCGGCGGGAGGCCATGGTTCAGGGGGACGGCGGGGCGGGACGGAGCGTGGCGCGGGGGCGCGCCGCGGGCACGTGAGAGCGCGTCGCCACGCTCATGGTAGCCGCGGGAACCCGCGCAGGAGCCGTTTCGACGCGGACGGGCCGATTCATGCACGCAGGGCGCGCAGGGCATCCTCGCGCAGCTGCGACTCGCGGCCGAGCCGGTCCCCGGCCGGTGCGGGCGTGTCGATGAGCAGCAGCCGCGTACCGTCGGCGGCCGTCTCGGCCACCCGGACGCGCACCCCGTCGAGCGCCGCGCGGATCCGGTCCACCGCGTCGATCGCGTCCGCCGGCACGGGCAGCCACAGAGACGCCTCGACCGCGACGTGCTCGTCCACGATCGAGTCGTTGCGCAGCACCCCGCCGGCGAGTCGCTCGTTCGGGACGATGATCCGCGTGTCGGTGCTCGTCCGCAGCCAGGTCGAGGTCAGCCGGATGTCCTCGACGATCCCCGTCTCGCCCTCGAAGCTCACGAGGTCGCCGATGCGCAGGGGCTGCGTCACCGCGAGGAACAGGCCGGCGATGGCGTTGGCCAGCGACTGCCGGGCGGCGAAGCCGACGACGGCCGCGGCGATCGCGCCCGAGGCCAGGACGGCCGAGCCGATCTTGCCGAGGGTGGCGAACTGGGAGAGCGCGATCGCCAGCGCGATGATCACGATCCCGGCGTCGATCGCCCGCCGGGTGAAGCGCAGCCGCGTGTCCACCGACTGGCTCAGCTGCCCGCCCGAGACGACCGCGGCGATCTGCATCCCGCGGCGCGCGATCCAGCGGTTGACGAGGACCACCGCGAGCGCGGCGAGCACCAGCGTCCCGGCCGCCGTGAGCGCGTTGTCGTACTTGTCGATGAACGACTGCGCGAGGATGGGCGCCATGGCCGCGGACGGTACTCCAGCGCAGGTCGCCCCCGAGCCCGGGGACGCGGTGCGCGTGGTCCTGCTGGATGCGCTGGGCACGATCGTCGGCCTGGAGGCCCCGGCCCCGCACCTGGTCACCGAGCTCGCGGCCCGCGGCGTGCTCGTGCCGGTGGACGCGGCGGGACGGGCCGTCCGCGCCGAGATGGCGCACTACCGCGCCGAGCATCATCGGGCCGGCGACGCCGCGGGCCTCGCAGCGGTTCGGGCAGA
>JAOPZU010000069.1 GCA_025963955.1 Solirubrobacterales bacterium | reverse complement strand
GCCGCCGAGCTCGGCCGCCAGCGGCTCGAGCACGTCCGTCCGCCGCCCCGTCAGCACGAGCGACGCCCCGGCCGTGCGCAACCGCCGCGCGATCGCGTGACCGAGGCCCCCGGTGGCGCCGGTGATCAGGACGGTGCGTCCGCTGAGCTCCATGGCCGGGATCCTACGGGCGCGCCCGGTGCCCGATACTGCGGGCCGATGCCGCCGTCCGTCCTGGCCCTCTTCGGGCCCACGGGCGTGGGGAAGACCGCCCTCGCCCACGCCCTCGCCGACCGCCTGCGCACGCAGGGCCGCCGGCCCGTCGCCGTGTCCGCCGACGCGCTGCAGGTCTACGCGGGCCTCGAGCGGCTTACCGGAGCCGCGGACGCCGCGGACCGCGCCCGGCTCGAGCACCGGCTCGTGGGCGTCGTCCCGGTCCGCGAGAGCTTCAGCGCCGGCGCCTACGCGGCCCGCGCCCACGCGGAGATCGACGAACTGCTCGCCGAGGGGGCCACGCCGATCGTCGTCGGCGGGACCGGGCTCTACCTCCGCGCCGCGCTCGCCGACCTCGACCTGCGGCCCGCGGTCGACCCGGCGCTGCGCGCCCATTGGCAGGCGGTCCTCGACGCCGAGGGACCGCGCGCGCTGCACGAGGCCCTGACGCAGCGCGACCCGGAGCTCGCCGCCCTCACACAGCCGACCGACGCGCACCGCCTGGTCCGGGCGCTCGAGCTCCTGGACGCCGGGCAGGCGCCGCCGCGTCCCGGCGCCTCGCAGCTGTGGACGACCGAGACCCGTCACCCGACGCGGCTCATCGGCCTGACGATGGAGCGCGCGGCGCTCGACGCGGCCATCGACGCACGCGTCGACGCGATGCTCTCCGCGGGTGTGGTGGGGGAGGTCCGCGCGGCCGCGGCCGCCGGCGCGTCGGAGACCGCCCGCAAGGCGCTCGGCTTCCGCGAGCTGCTCGACGGCGACGTGGACCTGATGAAGCAGCGCACCCGCCGCTACGCCCGCCGCCAGCTCACGTGGATGCGCAAGCTGCCGGCCGTCGAGCTCGTCGACGTCACCGGGCGGGACGCCGCCGAGGTCGCCGTGGCGCTGCTGCCGTGAGGTCCCGCCTCCTAGGGTGTGCCCGATGAGCCAGCAGCAGGTCATCGCCGTCACCGGAGCCACGGGCGGGATCGGCGGGCGCGTGGCGGCCCGTCTGGCCGCCGCGGGGGTCCGGCAGCGCCTGATCGTCCGGGACGCCGCCCGCGCGCCCGAACACCCCGGCGCCGAGGTCCGGACGGTCCCTGGCGGCTACGCCGACACCGCCGGGCTGACCGCCGCGCTGACCGGCGCGAGCACGCTGCTGCTCGTCTCCGCCGCCGAGGCCGAGGACCGCGTGGCCCAGCACGTCAGCGCGGTGCAGGCCGCGGCGGGAGCGGGGATCACGCACGTCGTCTACCTCTCGTTCCTCGGCGCGGCGCCCGACGCGACCTTCACGCTCGCTCGCGACCATCACCACACCGAGGCCGCCGTCCGCGAGCACGGCCTCGGGTTCACCTTCCTGCGCGACAGCCTCTACCTCGACTTCGTGCCCGGGATGGTCGGCGCCGACGGCGTCCTGCGCGGCCCGGCCGGCAGCAAGGGCCGCGTGGGCGCCGTGGCCCGCAAGGACGTGGCCGACGCCGCCGCCGCGGTCCTGCTCGACCCGGCGCCGCACGCGGGCGTCACCTACGACCTCACGGGCCCGGAGGCGTTCACGCTGCCCGAGGCCGCCGCGACGATGAGCGACGTCTGCGGGCGCCCGATCACGTTCCACCACGAGAGCGTGCAGGAGGCGTTCGAGTCGCGGATGGACCCGGCCGTGCCGGACTTCATGATCGACGCGTGGGTCACGACGTACCTGGCGATCCGGGACGGGGAGCTCGCGACCGTCTCCTCCGCGGTGCAGGACCTCACGGGCCACGCGCCCCGCGGGCTGCGCGAGGTCCTGGAAGCGCATCCCGGCTGCCTCGATCACGTGCGGGCCTCGTAGGCTGCCGCCCATGCGCTTCGAGAAGTGGCAGGCCCTCGGCAACGACTACCTCATCGTCGAGCGGGAGGACCTGCCCTTCCCGCTCACGCCGGCGCGGGTCGAGCGCCTCTGCCACCGCCACCTCGGCCTCGGCTCGGACGGGGTCCTCGAGCTCTCGCCGCCGGACGAGCCGGGCTTCGTCGCCCGGCTGCGGATCTTCAACCCGGACGGCTCGGAGGCCGAGCTGTCCGGCAACGGTGCGCGCGAGGCCATCCTGTACCTCGTGCGCGCCGGCTGGACCGACCAGCGGCAGTTCTCGATCCAGACCGTCGCCGGCGAGATCCGTCCGACGATCACCTCGGCGAGCACCTGCAGCGTGGACATGGGCCGCGCGCGGCTGCAGTCGGGCGACTATCCGGACGGCGGCCCGTACGGCTCCGGTGTCGTGGAGGGCTTCCGCTTCCAGCACGTCCAGGTCGGCAACCCCCAGTGCGCGATCCACCTGAGCGACCGCGCGGAGCTCGAGGCGCTCGACCTGGGCGCGATCGGCCCTGCGATCCAGCACAGCCCGCTGTTCCCCAACCGCACGAACGTCTCCTTCTACTGCGACGTCGAGCCGGGCGTGATCCGTGCGCGCATCTACGAGCGCGGCGTGGGGGAGACGATGTCCTCGGGAACCGGCGCCACGGGCGCGGCGATCGCGGCCGTCCTGCGCGGCGGCGAGTCGCCCGTACGGGTGCTCCTGGACGGGGGCGAGCTGGAGGTGGACGTGGACGAGGCGCTCCACGTCGACCTCAGCGGCTGGGCGGTGCCGGTCTTCGCCGGTGAGGTCAGTCCCGAGCTGCTGGCCGAGCTCGCAGCCTTGTAGCGTCCCGGCCATGACGCGGATCGCCACTGCTGCCGGCCTGGCCACCATCGACGAGGCCACCGGCATCACGCTCGACGCCTGGTTCCCGGAACCGGTGCTCCAGGACGCCGACCCGGCGCCGCTGGCCGTCGACGCGCCGGCCGACGCGCTGCGCGGCACCCGCACGGAGGCGCTCGTCACGAAGATCGACCTCGACGCGGCCCCGGCCGACGTGGCCGACGCCTACCTGCGCCTGCACCTGCTCAGCCACCGCCTGGCCGCACCGCGCACGATCAACCTCGACGGGCTCTTCGGCGTCCTGACCAACGTGGCCTGGACCACGGTGGGGCCGATCCTGCCGGAGACGCTGCCCGCCGCGCGCCTGCGTGCCCGCGCCGCGGGCACGCCGCTGCACGTGGCCGGAATCGACAAGTTCCCGCGGATGGTCGACTACGTCGTCCCGGCCGGCGTGCGCATCGCGGACGCCTCGCGCGTGCGCCTCGGCGCGCACCTGGCCGAGGGCACGACCGTCATGCACGAGGGCTTCGTCAACTTCAACGCCGGGACGCTCGGCGCGTCGATGGTCGAGGGCCGCATCAGCGCCGGCGTCGTCGTGGGCGACGGCAGCGACATCGGCGGCAGCGCGTCCATCATGGGCACCCTCTCCGGGGGTGGAGCGCAGGTCATCTCGATCGGCGCGGGCTGCCTGCTCGGCGCGAACTCTGGGGTCGGCATCTCGCTCGGGGACAACTGCGTCGTCGAGGCCGGTCTCTACGTGACCGCGGGGGCTCCGGTGAGCCTGCCCGACCTCAGCGTCGTCAAGGCGCGCGAGCTGTCCGGCCGGGACGGCCTGCTGTTCCGCCGCAACGCCCGCACGGGCGCGGTGGAGGCGGTGCCGCGGGTCGGGACCTGGGGCGAGCTCAACGCCGCCCTGCACGCCAACGACTGAGGCCCGGGCGGCGCCGCCGACCCCTACAGCCCGCTGATCTTCCCCTCGTCGTGCGGACCGCCCGCTTCGCCGTCACCCGCGCCGGAGGGGGAGACCAGCGGCGGGTCCTCGTCCGGCGCCTCCACGCCCGCCCCGGCCGGGGCGGCCTCCTCCGGGTCCGGCTGGCTGCCGCCCGTCGTCGGCTGGTTCGCGGCGGCCTCCTCGGAGGACTTCGTGGGATCAGGCTGATCGTCGTCGTGGGCGACGGCAGCGACATCGGCGGCAGC
>JAOPZU010000006.1 GCA_025963955.1 Solirubrobacterales bacterium | reverse complement strand
TTCGGGCAGAGGCACAACCTCGCCTTGGAGGTCAACGATGCCGGGGACGCCCGTGAAGACCACGGGCAGCGTGCTCGGGTAACTCATGCCGCCTGCCCTAGTTCGAGGGTCGCTTCGATGTCTGGGTCGCGGGCGTCGTCGTCCCGCTGATCCGGGGCGAGGCTGAACGGCAGATCGGAGTCGTCGGGGCGCAGCGCCGCCTGGTAGGCGGCAAGCCACTCCGTCGCGTCGAGGTCGCGGCTGACACCGAGGCCCCCTGACCGGTCCTTCGCCCGCCGGCCCCTGCCTTCCACGAGCTGCCCGACGTACCGGACCGTGTTCGCGGCGTCGTCACGGACAGCGCCGCAGTACGTCACAACGTCGACCTCCCCGGGGATCTTCTCGGTGAGCGCACCGCCGATCAGCGGCCGAACGATGCGGTCGCCCTGCTCACCGTCAGCGACGTCCTCGTGAGCGATCAGGATGACGTTGACAGGCAGATCCCGAAGGACGAGCACGAACTTGCCGAGGATGTCCGCGACCTGCCCGTACTGCGGCAAGCTGTTCCGGGTGCCCTTCTCAACGATCTGGTCGACCAGCATGTCGCGTGTCTTGCCGAGCGTGTCGACCACGACGGTCTGAACGACCGGGTCGGCACCGGAGCGCAGGTGCTTGATGACGGCCAGCAGCGTGTTCCTGACAGGGACGTGCGCGTCCAAGCGGACCTCGTGGATGACGGTCCCACGCTGCGCAGCGGTCTTCCGTGCGTAGGCGAGCGCGCCGCCGCCCTCAGCGTTCACCCAAAGAAGCGGTCCGGGGGCCGTCGCGGCGAAGGTCGACTTGCCGGCACCGGGGGGACCGTAGGCGAGCACGTTGAACGTGTCGGTGACGGTCGCCGGGGCGGCAAAGGTCAGCGGGGGCAGTTCGGTGCTCATGCAGCCTTCCAGTCAGCGAGTGCCTGCTCGCGGCGTTCCGTCTCGAAGCGGCACTCGTCCATCAGCCACTCATCGATCCCGTCCATGTTCGGTCCCTGCTCGTTCAGGGCGAGCATCAGGGCGGGCAGCTCCATGACGTCGAGGACGCGGACCATGCGGATTGCGGTGTCGCTTGAGGCGGCCCGTTCGTGGGCGATCCGGATGCCGTCGCGAAGCTGCCGGCCGCGGGTGAGCAGCAGGAGGGCGGACCTGAGGTCGCGCTGCTTCCCGTCGCCGGTAAAGTTGTCGTTGCTCACTGAGATTGCTCCTTAGTGGGTTGTCTTCAGGCAGCGCTCGGGCCGTAATCCCGGGCGCTGTCGCTGTTTCTGGGGAAGGCGGGGCGAAGCAAACGACCGGCGCACTCGGGCTGGTCGCCGGTGACGGCACGGAGCTGCGGCGGGAAGAACCCGATGCAAGCCCCGGCGTGGTGGTGCTTGCGGCAGCGCGGGCACACGTCCCCCCGCTCATCCGCACGGTCCTGTGCGTCGAGCTCATCGAGCATCCGCACCGACCAGTCCACGAAATGCGCTCCGCTCATCGCGTCACCCCGTTCTCGACAGCGGACGTCAACGGCCGGGCGTTCGCCGCAGCGTCCGCGTCCGACACCACCTGCTGGGACTGCCACTGCTCTCGGTCCCACAGAAGCAGGCCAGCGAACGTGACAAGGCAGCAGCCCAGGAAGACCGGCAGCAGCCAGAACAAAGCGACCGTCGCGAGGTAGCTCATGCGGCACGCCCGTTGACGTGATCCGCGAGCACTTCGAACGACGCGCCACGCAACTGCACCCGCATCGAGTCCGACAGCAGCTTCGATGCCGGCACCGACCGTACGATGCGACGCACCGTGCGCGTCGCGTCCATGATCTCCCGCGAGCCACGGCTAGCGGGGTCACGGAGCACCACCAGGGCGGGCCGCAACTCGGCGGCGAGCGCTTTCACTCCGGGAGCAGGGGCTGCCTTCGGTCGCGGGACCGGTCGGGACTCGCGCAACACAGTGTCCGTCAAGCGAGTCACCTCGCGCTCCTCGGTGTACTCGCGAATCTCAAGCTCGAGGAGCTCGCGGAAGCGGCGGACGATCCCAACGGAGTCCTCCGCGCGGATGCCGTACTGCTGCGCCAGCACTGCGAACTCCTCGTAGAGGCTGTCGACCTCAGGGGTGGCGTTAGCGATCAGGTGACGCTGCCGGGAGTTCAACGCCTGCGCTTCCATGCTGCGGTCGCGCGCCTCGCGAAGCGGGTTCATGCCGCCACCGCGTCATCGCCCAGCTCGGGCCAAAGTGCTTCCTCGGAAAGCTTCAGCGCGGCAGCAATTCGCTGCCGGGTAGCGTGATCCGGGGAATGCCGACCACGCACGATCTTCGACAGGTGGGTCTCGTCCATCCCGGCGTCAGCGGCGATTTGGCGCTGCGTCCTGCCGGACTGAAAGACCGCCATCCGAAGCGGAGTAGGTGTCTGAGCCATGTGCAAGATCTTAGCGAGTTGTGCAAGACATTGCAACAAGACTTTGCAAGAGATCTCCTCGCGTGTAGGGAACGGCGAGTGCAGGACGCCGACCCCCATGAGCTCATGGCTCGCATCCGCGCCGCCCTCAGCTACTCGAAGCTGAAGCGCGACGACTTCGCCGCCAAGGTCGGCATCTCACCGAGCCAACTCGACCTGTGGTCCGGCAAGAGGGCCACGGGCTCGCCTCCAAAAGCCGTGTCTGACTACGAGCGCCTAGCGTCAGCCGCGAACCTGCCGCTGAGTTTCTTCTTCACCGACTTCGACGCCGCCGGCGACTCGCTGCGCGGCGACACCCCCGAAGAGGTGCGCCGCTACATCGAGGGCTCCCCTACCCAACGAGCCCGAGCGCGGGCTCAGGCTGCCGCCCGGCGGCTTGACGAAAGTCGGACAGCATCGCCGTCATCTCGCCCCGCTGCGGGTGGTAGGGATCAAGGCACCTGAGTGCCTCGTGACACGCGTCCGCCAGAACGCTCCAAGCCGCACGTTCCTGTGCGTCAAGGTCGACCGCATCCGTCCCGGAGAGGACGGTCATGATCGGTGCTTGCCTGTGCTGCATGGGCTTCTCCCCACGTCTTATGGCCGTGCTGCTCTACACCTCGCGGTGCACCCGGGCCGCCAGCCAAAACCCGTTGAGGAGAGCTTTGCGCACCTTCCGGACGGACCAATGCAAACGTATGTTTGCCCCTGCAAACGAGTAGAAAGAGCCGGATGAGCGCAAGCCGAGAGCCGAGGAACCGGGCCATCCGAGGGTCCCTTGTAGTCGGGGCGGCGCTCTGGCTAGGTGCTTGCGGGGGTGATTCTACGAAGACGGTCACAGCCCCCGCACCCGTTGCGTCGACAAGCACGACGGGCGCCACAGGACCTACGGGCGTTACTGGCGCTACGACCCAGGCGAAGCCTGCCGTAGATGGAGCCGCGAAAGCTGCTGATCTCGTCCTCGCGCAGAAGGGGCGCTTGCGGCTATCCGACTTCCCCAACACCTGGACTCAAGCCGACCCGACTAACGACGAAACGGCTGGCTCGCCGTGCGACACGCTGCGCAACGCGAAGAAAGCGACGTCTGGTCGAGCAAGCGCTGCCGACTTCGGCATGGGACAAGATTCGCTCTTCGAGAACACCGTCTACGTGTACCCCGACGAGATACAGGCCATGAAGTGGACGGCCGCTCTCGGAACGCCAGGGACTCGCAAGTGCCTCGCCAAGTCCGTTGCGGACAGCCTCAAGGGAAAACTAACCAAGGGCGCAAAGCTCGGAGACCCGTCGACTGGCGTGGCTAACGTCCCGCGCGGGGACGCGGATGCTGTCGTCGCGAGTCGCATCGACCTTCCGGTTGGGGGCACCGGGCTCGACTCAACGATCGCGGTTGAGTACGTCGAAGTCCGCGTTGGCCGAGTCGTGTCGCTGATTCTTGCTTTTCAGGACGGCTCAACAATTGACGATGACCTACGCGATCGGCTGGTTCAGTCCACCTCTCGCCGCCTGCGGTCACTGACTAACGCGACGGTTAGCTCGGGGACTTCTTCGTCGACTGCCGCTGATGCTCGCAAGACCGTCACCGACTACTACGCGAAGATTGCGGCGGGGGACGCCTCCGGCGCGTGCGCGTTGATGACCGACGCCGGCAAAGCTGCAACGGTCCGGCGAATGGCCGCGACTTTCAAGGGCAAGACGTGCGAGGAAGACCTAGCCCAGCTCCGCCCGTTTGCGACCGGGACGCGCATTACCGGCTTGAACGTTAAAGGCACGCGGGCAACCGCCCGGACGCAGACGGGATCGAACAGCCCGGCCGTTCTGAATCTGGTCAGCGCCCCAGGCGGATGGAAAATCAACGGATGAAAGAAGCAGCCATGAACCCTCTAAAGCGTCACCTGATCCTAGCCACGCTCATCGGCCTGCTGGTCGGCCTCGTAGCGACTCCGGGGGCCACTGCCAAGCGGAGCGCCACGCCGACGGAACGCCGTTCTCTCGGGGGTGTGGCGAAGAGCCCACGGTGTTCCAAGGTTTACATCTCCTCGGTCAGCAAGCAGTGGGCCTTGCTGTATCTGACGAATCGGAGCGGGTGTCCTACGGGCGACGGGTTCTCGACGTACCGTAAGACGAACGGGCGCTGGCGGCATCGGCTAGATGGTCCGAACGATCCCTACGTGCGGTGCGACGGGGAGAACTACGCCCCGCGAATCCCAGTCTTGATCCAGCGCGACTTCGGGCTCTGCGCCTAGCTGCTGCTGGACGCAGAAGAGCCCGTCAGCGCAACGGCTGACGGGCTCTAGGTTCCGGCGCGCGCGGCGATCGTCTGTAGCGCCTGGACGGCGTCCTGCCGGCGGGTGGGCATCGTCTCGAACGCGGCGGCGGCGGCGGTGACGTCCTCGAGGGACACGGCGGGGTGTTCGGTGCAGAGCCTGTAGATCCAGCGGATCGCCGCAGGGCGCAGGCGGTCGTCGCGGGTTTCGGCGTAGACGGCGCAGATGCTGGCGGCGTCCTTGAGGCTGATGTACGGGAGCTCGCGGGCGGCGGCGTGCACGATGTGCGGGTTGCCGGTCTTGAGGGCGCGCTGGAAGCGGCTGTAGGGGGAGCCCTGGCTCGTCACGGCGGGCATGGTGGCAGCGTCGGCGGCCGGAACGACAAAAGCCCCGCTGGCCTTGATAGGCCAACGGGGCTTCGGGTACGGCTCGGCGCGCCGCTTGGGCGGTCAGCGGCCGGTGATGTAGACGATCGCGGCGATGCCGACGAGGATCAGGACGATGGTGTAGAGCACGGAGACACCTCCCCTTTGTCAGTCAGGCGCTGCACGGTCATCGTCGTGTCGCGCTCTCGGTCGTGGAACGTGCGAACGAGGAAGTCGATGAGCTCGACCAGGTCGCCGAACGTCGCGTCGGGCAGCTCGAGCGTGATGCGGTACCCGCTGGCCGGCGGGTCAGGCAGCGGGTCCATCGAGGGGCGGCTCGCCGTTGACGACGCGCTGCCAGGCGCCGCGGAGGCCGTCGCGCTTGAGGTAGGCGGCCCCGGTGGCGATCGCGCCGGCCGCACCGATCAGGACTTCCGCGGGGACGTGGTCGACGTCGACGCCGAGGAGGCGCAGGATGTAGGCGAGGATCACGGCGCCAACCGTGGACTGGCCGGCGGCGACGACCTTCGGGCGGGGCGGGTTCCGGACGGGCATCAGTGCTGCCACCGAATCTCGAGGCCGTAGCGGACCGGGAATCCGCCGCCGAGCGGCCGGGCGTGCCGCTCAAAGATGCCGCCGCCGTTCGCCTGGGAGCCGTCGGACCCGTCGGGGCTCGTGTTCCATCCGACGGTGTGGATCGTCTCGTGGTGCGTGTCGACGTCCTCGACGGCGGTCTCGATGTGGCCGGCGATGCCGCCCTCGTCGAACGTGACGAGCATGCCGCGGCGGATCTGGTGCGCCGGGACGAGCCGCAGGAACCCGCCCGTGCCGTTCCGGGCGTGCTGCTCGGCGTAGGGGCAGTAGCGAATCTCGGGGGTCAGGTTCACGCCGCCGCCGTGCAGGGCGAGGTAGTGCGCGCCGGCGCCGCAGTAGTAGGACGCCGAGATGCCGACCTCCTTCTGCGCCTGGTCGATCGGGCCGCCCCGGTCGGTGTTCGACCCGGCGGGGTTCTCCGTGTAGCGCGGCGTGTGGCGGGCGAGCTTCAGGGCGAGCGCGACCTGCCCGTCGACGCCGGTGTGCTGGCGCTTCTTGATCTTGACGTTGACGTCGTGC